>CAZMQP010000187.1:0-3427 GCA_964568385.1 uncultured bacterium | reverse complement strand
CGAGAATGCGGTGCCGCTCATCCGCTGCGCCAACACGGGGCTGACCCTGGTCTGCGACGCGCGCGGCCGCGTCGTCGCCCGGGCGCCGGTGTTCACGCCGACGGCGCTGGTCGCCCCGGTCCCCAGCCCCGGCCCGCGCACGCTCTACAACCGGGTCGGGGACTGGCCCGGATGGCTGGCGCTGGTGGCGTGCGTGGCGATGGGGGTGCGGCGGCGGCGCGCCCGTTGACACGCGCGGCGGCGCCCTCCTAGATTGCGGTTCCCGCACCCTCCGATCCTCCACCTCATCGCACGGAGAGCCTGCTGGTGTCGCCGGTTCCGCCGGACCCGCCCGGATGCCGCCGCGCTGTGACGCGGTCCACCGGGGGAGCAGCGTGAGTCGCACGGTCGCCCTCCTGGGCGCGACCGGCCTGGTCGGGCGCACCATGCTCGGACTGCTGGAGGAGCGCGCGTTCCCGTGCGACTCCGTCCGCCTGCTGGCGAGCGAGCGTTCGGCCGGCACCGTCCTGCGGTTCCGGGGCCGCGAGGTCGCCGTCGAGCCGGTGCGCGAGGGCGCCTTCCGCGGCGCCGCCGTGGCGCTGTTCGCCGTGGACAATGCGCTCGCGCGGCAGTGGGCGCCGGTGGCGATGGCCGAGGGGGCCACGGTGATCGACAACAGCAGCGCCCACCGCTACGACGACGACGTCCCGCTCGTGGTGCCCGAGGTCAACGGCGCACTGCTGGCGACGGGGCCGGCGCTCATCGCCAATCCGAACTGCTCGGCCGCCCCGGTCGTCATGGTGCTGGCGGCCCTGCGCCCGCTCGCCGCGCTGCAGTCGCTCGTCGTGAGCACCTACCAGTCGGTCTCGGGCGCGGGCTCCGAGGCGCTCGCGGAACTCGAGTCGGGGCTGCGCGCCGGACTCGATGGCCCGGTGCCGCGGCGCGAGGGCGGCGGGCCGGCGTTCGCCTTCAACTGCATCCCGCACATCGACCGCTTCGAGGACAACGACTACACGCGCGAGGAGATGAAGGTGGTGTGGGAGACGCGCAAGATCCTGGGGCTGCCATCGCTGCCGGTGAGTGTCACCGCGGTGCGCGTGCCGGTGCGGGTGGGACACTCGGCGAGTGTGCACGCGCGCTTCGACCGGCCGGTGGACCCGGGCGCGGCACGCGCCGCCGCCGCCGCCTTCCCCGGCATCGAGGTGGCGGACGAGCCCGCCGCCGCGCGCTACCCGATGCCGCTCGACGTGGCGGGCCGCGACCCGGTCGTGGTCGGCCGCATCCGCCGCGACCTGGCGGACCCGAACGGACTCGTGATGTGGATCGTGTCCGACAACCTCCGCAAGGGGGCCGCGCTCAACGCCGTGCAGATCGCCGAGCGGATCGTGGGCGCGCCCGCGGCCGCCGGATGAACGACGAGGAGAGGACCTTCCGCTTGACCATCGCCTACGACGGCACGGAGTTCCACGGCTGGCAGCGCCAGCCCGGGCGGCGCACGGCCCAGGGCGAGCTCGAGCGCGCGCTCGGCACGGCGCTCGAGGCCGACGTGGCGGTGCAGGGCGCCGGCCGCACCGATGCGGGCGTGCACGCCCGCGGCCAGGTCGCGAGTTTCCGGGCGCGCACGCCGCTGCCGGCGCGCGCCATCGCCGCCGTGGCCTCGCGCGCGCTGCCGCGCGACCTGCGCATCGTCGAGGCCGCCGAGGCGGCCGCGTCGTTCCACGCGCGGCACTCGGCGGTCGCCCGCTGCTACCGTTACCACCTGCTCTCGCGCCCCGACCTGCTGCGCGAGCGCCATGCCTGGTGGCCGCAGCGTCCGTGGCGGCTCGAGTCGCTGCAGGCCGCCTCGGCGCCCTTGCTCGGCCGGCAGGATTGCTCGGCGTTCGAGACGCAGGGGAGTTCCCCGGCCGATCCCGTGTGCCGCATCACCCGCGCGGCGTGGGCCGCCGACGCGGATGGCGCGCACTTCGACGTGCGGGCCGATCACTTCCTCTACCGCATGGTGCGGAACCTGGTGGGCACTATGCTCGCGGCGGCGGACCACGACGACCCGGCCGGCCACATCCGCGACGTGCTGGCCTCGCGTGACCGGTCCCGGGCCGGCGCGTCCGCCGAACCGCAGGGGCTGTCGCTCGAGCGCGTGGACTACGCGCCCGGCCCCGAGGACGTCGCGTGAGCCCGCTCCTCGAGCGCGCCCGCCCGCTCGCGGCGGCACTGCTTCTCGCCGGCGCGCTCGCGGCCGCGGCCGAGGGCGCCCCGTCGCGGCGGGCGCTCATCCAGGCCGGCCTCACCGAGGGGCGCCGCAACGCCATCGTGACCGCGGCGGAGAAGGTCAGTCCGGCGGTCGTCACCGTGAGCGTCACCACGACGCGGGTCGTGCGCACCGACCCCTTCGGGGGCGCCTTCCGCGACGACTTCTTCGACCGCTTCTTCCCGTCGCCCACCTACCGCCAGAAGGTGCCGAGCATGGGCAGCGGCGTCCTCGTGGACGCGCGCGGCATCGTGCTCACCAACTCGCACGTCATCCGCAACGCCGACGAGATCCGCGTGAATCTCGCGGACGGACGCCAGTTCGAGGCGCGCGTGCTCGGGGACTCGCCGGTCTACGACCTCGCCGTGCTGCGGATCGAGGGCGACCGCCTGCCGGTGGCGCGCCTCGGCGACAGCGATTCGCTGGTGGTGGGCGAGTGGGCGATCGCCATCGGCAATCCGTTCGGCTTCCTGCTCGACGACGCGCAGCCCACCGTCACCGCCGGCGTCATCAGCGCGACGCGGCGTGACATCAAGAGCGAGGCGACCGAGGGCGGCGTCTACAAGAACATGATCCAGACCGACGCGGCGATCAATCCGGGCAACTCCGGCGGGCCGCTCGTCAACGGCGACGGCGAGGTGATCGGCATCAACACGTTCATCCTCACCCGCGGCGGCGGCTCCATCGGACTCGGCTTCGCCATCCCGATCAACCTCATCAAGCGGCTCATGGCCGAGATCGAGCAGCACGGCCGCATCCGCCAGGCCTGGCCGGGCATGCAGGTGCAGCATGTGGACGAGCGCCTCGCGCGGCGGCTGGGCTGGCGCGAGACCGGCGGGCTGGTGGTGACCGGCGTCAATCCGGGCGGGCCCGCCTCGCGTGCCGGCCTGCAGGTGACCGACCGCATCCGCAAGGTCAACGGCCGCGTGATCCAGTCGCTCGACGACGCGCAGACCAGCATCTACGGGGCGCAGGTCGGCGACCAGCTGCGATTCGAGGTGGAACGCGACGGCAAGCGCAGGGACGTGACGCTCACCCTCGAGGAGGCGCCGAGGCGCTGACATGATCGAACGCTACTGTCGTCCGGAGATGGCCGCCGTGTGGACCGATGCGAGGCGGCTGGCGCTGTGGCTCGACGTCGAGCTGGCGGCGACGGCGGCGCGTCAGGCGCGCGGCGACGTGCCCGCGGGCACCGTCGAG
>CAZMQP010000186.1:0-5202 GCA_964568385.1 uncultured bacterium | reverse complement strand
GCGTGGTCACGAACGAGCACGAGATGGAGCAGGGCGTGGGCCTGAGCGCCGTCGCGGCGCGGCTGCCGGGCGTGGACGTGCGGCCGTTCCTGCTGCTGCAGGAGTCGTGGGCCGAGCCCGTGGACGACGAGGCGGCGTTCGACCTGCGCGCGCCGGGCGCGCGCGGCGCGGAACTGGTGGTCGTGCTCGGCGACCCGTTCTCGCTCGACATGGAGCGCGTGCTGTCGCTGTTCAACCGCTGGGCGCCGGGAGTGCGCGTGGTGGGCGGGCTGGCGAGCGCCTCGCCGCGCCCGGGCGGCAACACCGTGGTGCTCAACGACTGGGTGTCGCACGAGGGCGGGCTCGCCATCGCGCTGCTCGCGGCGCTGCGCGCCGACGTCGTGGTGTCGCAGGGCTGCGAGCCCGTGGGGCCGCCGCTCGACGTGACGCACGTCGAGGGCAACGTCATCGTCACGCTCGACGGTCTGCCCGCGGTGGAGCGCGTCGAGCAGGTGCTGCACGAGATGCCCGAGTCCGAGCGGGGCCGCCTGCAGCAGGGCCTGTACGTGGGCCGGCCCGCCCGCGGCGAGGCGAGCGGGCGCGGCGACTACCTGATCCGCAACCTGCTCGGCGCCGACCGCGAGCGCGGCGCGCTCGCGGTGGCCGATCTCGTCGGGCCCCGGGAGAAGATCCGCCTGCACGTGCGCGACGGCCAGGCCGCCATCGAGGACCTGGAGATGCTGCTGTCCCCGCAGTCGTTCGACTCGCCGGCGAGCGGCGCGCTGCTGTTCGCCTGCAACGGCCGCGGCCGGCCGCTGTTCGGTGCGCCCGACCGCGACATTTCGCTGCTGCAGGAGGCGCTCGGCGGCTCGGTGCCGGTGGCCGGCATGTTCGCGGCCGGCGAGATCGGGCCCGTGGGCGAGCGCAACTTCCTGCACGGGCACACCGCCGCCATCGCCATCCTGCGCCCGCGCTGAGACGGGCGTCCGCCGCACCCCTGCGGACGGGGCCGCGGCCTGCCGATGACCCGGGCGATGGACGACGCCCCCACTCTCGAGCGCGAGCCCTGGGAGGCCGGCTGGCAGGTGCGCTTCGCGGCGCGCGGCTGGCTGCGGCTCGTGCCCGCCGCGTTCCTGTCGGTGTGGCTCGCGGGCTGGCTGTTCGGCGAGGTGTTCGTGGGCCGCGTGCTGCTCGCGACCTCCGCCTCGGTCTTCGGCCTCGAACCACCCCCAGGCCTCGGGCTCGGCGGCTCGCCGCCGCCGCCCGGGATGGCCGGGTTCATGATCGCGTTCATGGCGGTCTGGCTCGCGTTCTGGACGTTCGGCGGCGTCATGGCCATGCGCGCGCTGGTCCTGCTCATCGTGGGCCGCGAGGAGGTGCGCTGGGACGACGCGCGCATCGAGGCGGCGAGCGGGTTCGGACCGTTCATGCACGTGAAGCGCGTGCGGGGCGAGGACCTGCGGCGCATCCGCGTGCGCTCCGGGCGGCTCGAGGCCGACACACGGCACGGCCGCGTCGTGCTCGACACCTTCGGCAGCCGCGCCGAGCGCGAGGCGCTGTGCGCGGCGCTGCGCCGCTCGCTCGCCGGCTGGCTCGAGGGCGAGCGCCGCTGGAGCCGGGACGGCGAGCCCTTCCGCGCCGGCTTCTGGCGCGAGGCGCCGGCCACGGGCGGGCCGGCGCTGGTGAGCGGCGGCCGGTGGCTGGGGGAGCGGCTCGAGCCGGCGCCGGGCCAGCTCACGCGGCGCACGCGGATCGGGCCGTGGGAGCGCGTGCGCGCGTGGCAGCCGCTGGCGCTGACGCTGCAGATGGAGCGCGACTCCGACGGGGACGAGCACTGGGCGCTGCTCGCCTCCGGGCCGCAGGGCGAGGAGACGCTGCATTCCTCGCTGGAGGACCCGGCGCCCGCGCACGCCCTGGGCGAGTGGCTGTCGCGCCACACCGGGGCGGTCGTGCGCGAATTGCGCACCGCGCTCGGCAAGCGGCGCGCGGCCTAGCCCCGAGCGTTCGCGAGCCGGCCGCGGAAGGCGGGCTCGCGGATCGCCCGCGTCAGAGGCCGGCGACGACGCGGCGCGAGGCGAGTCCCGCGGTGCTGCGCAGCCGGATCACGTAGACGCCCGGCCGCACGCGTGCGCCGAGCGCATCGCGCCCGTCCCACCGGATCTCGTGATCGCCCGGCTCCAGCCACCATCCGCGCGCCAGCACCCGCACGCGACGACCCGAGAGGTCGTGGACGTCGGCATCGAGCCGCTGGGAGCGGCCGCTGCGGAATCGCAACCGGTGGTCGTCC
Organism: uncultured bacterium; assembly: GCA_964568385.1. GTDB lineage: Bacteria > Eisenbacteria > RBG-16-71-46 > RBG-16-71-46 > RBG-16-71-46 > CADEFY01. Next base: position 2,936 of record CAZMQP010000186.1, on the reverse strand, counting down.
TGCATCGGGTTGGGCCCGGCCGAGAGCACGGCGAGCGCCGGGGGCAGGCGCGTGTCCGGGTCGATGGGGACGCCTTCGGGTGAGACGAGCAGCGCCATCACCGGGCCGAACGAGCCATCCTTCGAATGGGTCCAGAGCGCGAGGAGTCCGGTGGGCGAGGCCCCGACCACGACTTCCCACTGCGTCGCCACGACGTCGCGGCAGACGAGGCCGCGGGCTCCCCATCCCGGCGCGGGCCCGCCATCGGGCGCGAGGCGCAGCAGTCGGAGGGGGCGGCGCGAATCGGGAGGCGCCGTCCAATCGAGGAGTTGCGCGGCGTAGAGGCCGCCGGCGCCATCGGGCGCGATCCACGGTGTCGTGCCATGGGCCGCGGCTTCATCGAGCAGCAGGCGTGGCGACGGCCAGCCGGCGTTGGGGGCGCCATCGCCCTCGAGGCGGGTCACCCACTTGCGCGTGCCCTCGCTCCAGGCGACGTACCAACTCGACGTGGGTCCGGGTGCGATGCGCGCGTCCGAGGCGGAGCCGATGGCCACCTGGCGGCCGCCCTCGCCCCATCGCGGCAGCGAGTCGCCGAGGAACCGCTGCGCCCGCACGCCGCGGATCGTGTGCGCCCACACCACCACCACCCCGCCCGCGCCATCGGGCGAGAGGCGCGGCGGCCGCGAGAAGTCGTAGACGCCCAGCGAGGGGAACCGGTCCACGACCGTGCCGCGCGGAGACCAGCCCGGCGAGGGGACCGACGTGGGCCGGCAGCGCATCAGCCGCAGCAGCGTCGAGTCGGTGAGGGTGTCGCGCTCGAACCACGCGGCGTACATCCCGCCGGCGGCATCGCCACAGGTCTCGACCATGGACACCCACGGCGCCGGGGTCACGAGCCGCGCGTAGACCGGATCCCACAGGAACGGACTCGAGCCATCGGCACGGAAGTGCTGCGTGGTCACGCCCATGCGCGTGGCGACGGGGGCCTGCAGCGGCGCGCGATCCTGAGCCATCATCACGCCGTCGGCGCCCAGCGAGACGGCGCTCGGATTCCCGCTGCGGAAGCCCGGCGACCACGCCCAATGCAGGAAGGCGTTCTCCCAGCCGGGCACGAAGTCGCCATCGGGGAGCAGCCGCCGCGCCTGGATCGAATAGCCGGTCTCCCACAGTGCGTACACGCCGGCCTCGCCGTCATCGAGCAACTGCGAGGGCTGGCCCGCGAAGCCCGCGGCGGCAGTGATGGCGCGGCCGCGCGGACCGAATCCGGGACGCGGGCGCAGCGCGCCGTCCACCCGGATCACCCGCGCACCGCTGTCGGGGCCCGCGAAGGCGATCCACCAGCCGCCCTCGCCGTCGCCGCGCACGAGACCCTCGGGGCGCAGCGAGGGGTGGGCGGCATTGTCCCCCGCGATGACCTCGAAGGGAGGACCCGCGTCGCGCGGGAGCGGCTCGCTGCCATGAGCGGGCGGCGCGGTCAGCAGCAGCGCAAGTGCGAACGAGATTGGCGATGGGCGGCGCATCGGGCCTCCGGGGCCGGGGGACGCTCCCTAGGACACACCCGGCGACCGGAGGGCCGCAAGCGGAAAACGGCGGTCGGGGGCCGCGTCAGTTCCCGACGAACACCGCCGTCGTCAGGCCGGGCACCACGAGCGCCGCCCCGGCCCGGTCGTGGCGGGCCCGCTTGACCACGGGGTCGGCCCCGGCGGCCTGCACCGGGTGCAGCGCGAGCGATAGCTGCGCGAAGGCGGGGTAGGCGAACCGCGCCTCGTCCGGGCTCGCGTTGAACACCACCACGATGCGGCGCCACGCCGAGCCGAGCGCGGGCCGGCCCTCGGCGGCGTCGGAGAGCGCCATGACGATGAGCCCCGGCGTCTGGGCGGGGCCGGTGTTGAGGAACGAGACCCGCGCCTGCACGTCGTCGGCGGTGCGCAGGCGGAAGAGCGGGGAACTGGCCCGCACGCGCAGGAAGTCGAGGAACGTGCCGAACGACGTCTCGATCATCGCGGCCGGCGGCGACAGCGCGCGGTCCGCCAGCAGCGGCCCGATGATGGGCCAGCGCTCGCGGTTCTTCTCGGCGATGGGCAGGCCCATGCCCCAGTGGTTGGTGCGGCGCGAGAAGTCCACGCGGTTGAACCAGTCGCCGGAGTCGTAGCTGTCGGCGTCGAGCGACTTGGTGCGCAGGATCTCGCCGCCGGCATGGAAGAACGGCACGCCCTGCCCGAGCGCGGGCAGCGACAGCGCCAGCAACTGCATGCGCGCGCGCTGCTCGAGCGTCACCGAGGCGGGCACCGCGTACTGGATCTTGTCCCACAGCGTCTCGTTGTCGTGCGCCTCGACGTAGTTGACGCACTCACCGGGGTTGGCCGTGTAGCCGGCCCCGCCCACGGCGGCTCCGGTGACGATCTGGCCCTTGCGGTCGCGCAGCCGGTAGCCCGCGAGATTGCCCGTCAGCCCGACGCGGATGCGGTCGGCGTGGTCGAGCAGCTTGAGGCGGTCGGGCTCGCCGCCGCGGTGGAACGGGCCCGGCCGGAAGAACAGCCCGGTGGCGAAGCCCTGCTCGCGGCGGTCGCTGAACGGGCCGCCGCCGCGCGCGGCGTCGCGCAGGCGGTCGTTGAACGTGGCGACGCCGGTGCCGGCCATCTGCTTCTGCGTCGCGTTGGCGCCGCGCTTGCCGCCCTGCACCTCGCCGAAGTCCCAGCCCTCGCCGTACATCAGGATGCGCCGGCCGTCGACGCCGTCGCGCTCCGGCGTGAGGGCGTCGAGCGCCTGGCGCACGCGCACGAGGTTGGCCTTCATGTGGTGCCCCATCAGGTCGAAGCGGAAGCCGTCCACCTTGTGGTGGCGGGCCCAGTGGACGACGTCGTCCACCATGAGCTTCTCCATCATGCGGTGCTCGCTGGCGGTGTTGGAGCAGCAGGTGCTGGTCTCGACCGCGCCGTCGGCGTTGAGGCGCTGGT
>CAZMQP010000185.1:0-5241 GCA_964568385.1 uncultured bacterium | reverse complement strand
TGGAGGCCTCGATCGGCGAGAAGCCGAGGTCGCGCGCCCACTCCCCGATGGAGAAGCGCAGCGTGCGCTCGTCATCGACGATGAGCAGCGTCTGCACGGTCCCCGCTCGCGTCAAGCTGTCGCCTCGGTCCATGGCGTTTCTCCAGTGGGAAGTCGAGGAGCCCGGTGGTGCCGCGCCCCTCGCGGCTGTCCACGGCGCTCGAGCCGCCGTGCTCCTGCATGATGGTCTGGGAGATGCTGAGTCCCAGGCCGGTGCCGGTGGCCTTGGTGGTGAAGAACGGATCGAACAGCTTGGCGAGGACGCCCTTGGGGATGCCGACGCCGGTGTCGCTGACCTTGATCTGCTGATACTCCACCCAGCCCGACTCGTCACGCGGGCGCTCGGGCGGGGCGTCCTCGGCGCGGCGGCCGGGGCCGCGCGGCGGCCGCTTGTGCCGCACCTTGCGCACCTCGAAGCGCAGCGTGCCGCCGTCGGGCATCGCCTGCACCGCGTTGAGCGTGATGTTGAGCAGCACCTGCTGGACGAGGTCGGGATCGATCCACAGCGGCGCCAGCCGGGGCGCCGAGACGACCTCGACCTGCACGTTCGCCTGGATGGTCATCTCGGCCGACAGCGCCACCACGCGCTGCACGCAGTCGGACAGCAGCGAGGGTTTGAGCTCGGGCGAACGCGGCCGGGCGTACTGGAGCAGGCTCGACACGATGCGGTCGAGCCGCGCCACCTCGTCGAGGATCACCTGCACGAAGCGGGCGCGCTCGTCGCGCGGCTCGAAGCGCTTGAGCAGCACCTGGGCGCTGGTGCCGATGCCGGCGAGCGGATTGCGGATCTCGTGCGCGACGCCGGCCGAGAGCTGGCCGAGCGTGGCGAGCCGCTCGTGCCGGCGCAGCTCCTGCTGCAGGCGGCGCGGCTGGGTGAGGTCCTGCAGCGTCACCAGCACGATGGGCGGCTCGCCGAGGCGGTGGCTGCGCATGCGCACCGGGATGTCGCCCGCCTTGGCGGTGGCCAGCACGGCCTCGCGCTCGGTGCGGGCCGCGCGCTGCGCGTCGCCCATCAGGTCCTCGCCGGCGACCACCGTGCGCAGCAGTTCGCTGCCGGTGGCGCGTGACATCGCCGCGCGCGACAGCCCGAACAGGCGCGGGGCGGCCTCGTTGTGGCGGATCAGGGAGCCGTCGGAGGCGACGATGAGCACCGCCGTCTCCGCGTCCTCCATGAGCGCGTCGACCAGCTCGGCGAGCGGGGATGCGCCGTCACGGCGCGCGGGGCGTGTGGGCATGGGTTGGCCTCGCGGTCCATCGCGAGTGGGCGCCATTATGCACGTCCGGCGCCGCGGCCGGAAGCCCGTCCGCGCGACTCAGTCCTTGCGCAGTTCCGCGAGCACCGCGAGCGCGAGGCGGTCGCGCACCTCGTCGCGGTCGTAGTAGCCCTTCGCGATGCGGCGGCGCACGGCGTCCACCTTGGAGAGCGGCAGCACCTTGGCCGGCTCTCGGGCGGCGGACGACACGGCCGCCGCGGTCGAGGCGGCGCGCTTGCGGCGGCGTGTGGTCGGCATGGTCCCTCGCGGTCGCCGGTGGCGGCTCGCCACCCGGGCGTTGGTCAGCGCTTGCCTGCGGAGGGGTCCGTCGGCGGCGGCGGCGGCTTGGTGCCGGCGGCGCTGCGGCGGTTCTCCTCCTGGATGCGAGCGTAGATCTCCTCGCGGTGCACCTTCACGTCCGGCGGCGCGTCGATGCCGAGCTTGACCTGCCCCGACCGCACCTCCAGCACGGTGATCTTCACCGAATCTCCGATCCGGATGTTCTCGCCCAACTTCCGTGTCAGGACCAGCATCGTGGGTCGGACCTCCGCTCCCTGCGAGAGTAGCCGTGAAGCACCGCATCCTTGTCGAAGTGCGTATCGGCCTGTGCGTCAGGAGACTTGACGCAGAATAGCCGGGCCGTCACCCGGAGGCCAAGCGGGATGGGGTCTTGACCCCCCCGGGGGCGCCCTGCCAGTGTGCGGGACGTTCTCCTGCGGGAGGTGGCGCCATGGGTCGTCCGAGCGAGATGCGAGCGCTGTCCTGGCTGCTGGTACCGGCCACGGCCGCGCTGCTGCTGTCGGCGCTGGGCCTGCCCCGGCACGGCTGGACCGGCCTGACCCTGCAGGGCGACCGCGTCGTGTCGATCGAGCCGGGCAGCCCGGGCGCCCGGGCGGGCCTGCGGCCGGGCGACCGGCTCCACCACCCCGGGGAGCGGAGCCGCCTGCTCGCGCTCGACCCGCTCGGACGGGCCGAGCCCGGCCGCCCGCTGCTGCTCGAGCGCGACCGCCTCGGCGAGCGCACGCCGGTGTGGATCGCGCCCGAGCCGCTGCCCCCCGAGGAGCGGCGCTTCAAGTCCCTCCTGTTCGCCGTGGCCTCGGGGTTCCTGCTGCTGGCGGGCTGGGTGTGGAGCGAGCGGCGCGACCGGCTCACCGCGGTGTTCTTCCTGCTCGGCCTGTGCTTCGCCGGCTGGCTGGCGCCGCCGCCGCGCCTGACGGGCGGCATCGCCGCCCTGCACCAGATCTCGCTGCTGGTGGTGCAGCTCTTCATCCCGGCGCTCTTCACCCACTTCTTCGCGCTCTTCCCCGAGCCCGGACCGCGGCCGCGCGCGGCCGGCTGGGTGCGCGCCTGCTATGCGGCGGGAGCGCTGTCGCTGCTCGCCTGGGTCGTGGTGCTGCTCGAGGACGAACTCGGCGCCGCGCGGCTGGCCCCGATGGCGCTGCCGTGGCTGACGGCGGCGGCGAGCCTGACGCTGGTGGCCGGCTTCCTCGGCGGCCTCGCGCTGTTCGCCGGCGCGCTCGCCCGCGCCCACGGCGCCGACGCGCGGCGGCGGCTGCGCGTGGCGTTCCTCGGCACGCTGCTCGGCGCGGCGCCGTTCGCGCTGCTGGTCGCGGCGCGCAACCTGGCGCCCGAGGCGCGGCTGCCCGGCGAGCGGCTGTTCGTGCTCGCGACGCTGCTCATGCCGGCGTCGTTCGCGTGGGCGATCGCGGTGCACCGCGTGTTCGACTTCCGCGTGGCGCTGCGTGCGGGCGTGGCGCTGGCGATCGCCGGCGTGCTGGCGTTCACGTTCGCCGTCGCCGGCGAACTGCTCGCCCCCACCCTGCTGCCCGAGGCCGGTCCGGGCGTGACCGGCGCCTCGCTCGCGTTCCTCGTGCTCGTCGCCGCGCTCGCCGGCCTGCCGCTGCCGTGGCTGAGCCGGCTGGGCGAGCGCGTGGTGCCGATCGCCGGCGAGCGTTCGCTCGGCGGCTGGGCGCCCAGCCCCGACGCGGTGCGCGCGGCCGATCCGCAGCAGGCGCTCGAGGAGGCGGCCGAGGCGATCCAGGCCGCGCTGCGGCTGGACGGCGTCTCGGCGCTGCGCATGGACCCGCCGCGCGCGGTGGCGCACGCCGGGGCGCGGCGCACGCCCCCGCTCGGCCCCGGGTTCGCCGAGGCGCTGCAGCGCGCGCGCGGTCCGGTCTCGCTCACCGACCTCGACCCCTCGCACGAGGACCAGGACGCGCTCGAGCAGGCCGGCGTGCACTGGGTGGTGCCGGTGCCCGGCGCTCCCGCCCCGGCGGCGCTGCTGCTCGGCCGCCGACTGACCGGCGCCTGGCTCGACCGCCTCGAGGTCCGCGAACTCGAGCAGATCGCCGACCGGCTGGCCGTGAGCCTCGAGCACATCGAGCTGCGGCGCGAGCGCCACCATCGCGGCGCCATCGAGCGCGAGCTGGCGGACGCGCACGTGGTGCAGATGCACCGCCTGCCGCGGCGGCTGCCGGTGCTGCCCACGCTCGACTGCGCCGCCGTCACGCTGTCCACCGAGGCCGTGGGCGGCGACTACTACGACGTCATCGAGACCGGTCCGCGCGAGTTCCTGCTGGCGGTGGGCGACGCCGCCGGGCACGGCGTGGCGGCGGCGCTGGTCATGGCCGGCGTGCAGGCCCGCTTCCGCGACGAGGCGACGCGGACGCGCCATCCCGGCGAGGTGCTGGAGGCGCTCAACCGAGACCTCGTGGCGCTGCAGCAGCCCGAGAAGTTCATGGGCCTGATCTGCGCCCGCGTGGATGCGGCCGCGGCGACCGTGCGGTTCGCCAACAGCGGCCTGACGCCGCCGCTCGTGTGGCGGACCGAGCGCACGCTCGAGGAGCACCTGGAGGGCGGCGTGCTGCTGGGCGTCTCGCCGTTGGCGCGCTACGAGACCTCCACCGTCGAGCTGCGTGCCGGCGACGTGGTGCTGCTGCACACCGACGGGCTCACCGAGGCCATGCACCAGGGCGAGCCGTTCGGGCGCGACGGCGTCGCCGCGGTGCTGGAGGCGCACGGCCACCGGCGCGCCGGCGACATCCTGGAGGCGCTGCTGCGCGCCGTGCGGGCCCACGCCGACGAGCCGCTCGACGACCTCACCCTGGTGGTCCTCAAGCAGTTGTCGCGACCCGCGTTCCGCACGACCGGTCACGCCGGGCTACAGTCCGCGACCGCCTCGGCCGACACGAGGGGGTGAGCCGACAGCATGCCGGCTCCCCCGCCCGCGCTGCCAACCCACGGGCGGCCGACAATCCGTCCGGTTGACCCCGCGCTGCCGAAGCGGGCCCCTCGCCGTAGGGAGGACTCCGTGGACGTCGGTCTGGTGATGGTTCTGCTGGATCTCCTGTGGTGGATCCGCCGCTGACCCCGGGCCGCGCGTGAGTCTCCGCCGTGGCGGCACGGAACGCCGTCACGCGAGGGCTGGCAAGGACTGGGAATCGAGAGGCCCCCTGAACCGCGCGGGACGCGGCTCGGGGGGCCTCACGTGCTTCGCAGCCGGCGCAGGCGGCGCTACCCGGACACCGCCCCCACCCGCTCGCGCGCGAACGCGCCGACGCGCTCGCTGGCGCCCCGCTCCGGGTCCTCGCTCACGCGGCGGGCGAGCGGACATGTTCGGCTCGGCATCTGCGACCTCACCGGCCAACGGGTGCTCACGCGGGTCGACGGCCCTCGCGCCGAGAGCCCGCATCCGATGCGCTGACATCGCGAGTCCGATCGCGGCGAGCGCGTTCGCCCGGCGATCCGCCTCACCCGGCTGCAAGTGCGCGGCGATGTCCGGAGCAGGCGCATCGCGGTGGTCCACTCACGCGAACGGTTGCCGGAGAACCGAGACGGCAGACGCCGCACACGGGTGGGCATCGCACCCTCGGAAGCCGCGAAGCGCGCGGGGTCTCCCCCGCGCGCTTCGTTCGTTCGATGGACCAGCCGTTCAGCGGATCGGCGCCGC
>CAZMQP010000184.1:0-5251 GCA_964568385.1 uncultured bacterium | reverse complement strand
CTTCCAGAGGTTCTTGTCGAGCCCCGACTTCTTGGACTTCAGAGTCACGACCGGGACCTCGAGCGTCAGACCCGAGATGTGCGCGCCGCGGACCATGGCCTCGATGTCGGACGCCGACCGCGGTGCCGACGCAAGGCTGTCCCGCGTCAGGACCACGCTCACCTGGGTCGAGCGGCTCTCCCAGTCGTGGATGTTGGACGTGCCCTCGATCCAGAGGGCGCTGCCGGCCCCCAACTGGATGCCCGCCGGCGCCGCGCTCCGTGACGCCGCGTGGATCGGGATCGTGGACACCATCAGGGTGAGTCCGAGGGCCATCAGTGCCGCATGTCGGTGGAGTCGCTTCATGCTGGGTTCCTCCCTGGTGCGGACACCCGGTGCATCCGGGCGTACCGCGCTTCATGAACAGCATCGCCGGAACGGACGGCGCCTTCTACGGGACGGTGGGAGCGCCGGCACGGGGCCTTCGGCATGAGCGGACATGGTCCGAACGGATACCCGGCGTCCCGGACGGCGCTCCGGGGCCTCATTTCTGCACCTTCACCACGAGCACGCTGCAGGGCGCGTGCGTGACCACGTGATGGGCCACGCTGCCCATGAACAGCTTGGCCACGCCCGTTCGGCCGTGCGAGCCGACCACGACCATGTCGGCGTGATCCTGCTGCGCCCGTTCCACGAGCGCGACGCGGGCGTCCCCATTCAGCACACGAACGGAGGTCTCGAGGCCGACCTCGCGCAGCACCTGCTGCGCGCTCGCCACGATGCCTTCGTGTTCGCGCACCAGTTCCTCCTGGAGTCCGGTGAGGGACTCGGCGGAGACGTAGATCTCGGAGTACACGGGCATCACCGGCGGCACGACGGACACCACCTCGACGTGCGTGCCCTTGGGCCACAGCATCCGGCGCACCAGGTCCACGGCGGCGCGCGAATGGGCCGAGTCATCGATACCGAGCAGGATCTTCATGGCGTCCTCCTTCTGGTTGGACGGGCCGTGGGAGGCGTCCTCGGTCCGGGTCTTGACCACCAGCACCGAACAGCCCGCGTGGATCACGGCATGGGCCGAGACGCTTCCCAACATCAGGTGCATCAGGCCCGTGCGGCCGCGTGAACCCATGACCAGCAGGTTCACACGCTCGGCCTCGACCAGCCCGGGCAGCACGTCGCGCGGGTCGCCATCGAGCAGGCGGTGATCTGCGGACATGCCCACCGACCGCAGCCGGGCCTGCACGTCGCGGACCAGCGTCTCGGCGCGCGCCCAGCGCGTGGATGCGGGGATCTGCGGTTCACCGCCCGCCTCCGCCGGCGGCGGCGCCGAGGGCAGCGCCGTGGCCACCAGCGCGCAACTCCCCGCCGGCCAGCGCAGGCCCTCCACGAACGCGACCGCGCGCTCGGAATGGGGCGAGTCGTCCACCGCGATCAGGATCCTCATGGCCTGCCTCCCTCCTCACCCCCAGCATCGGGGGCGAGGGGGCATGGCATCTACGGGACCCATGGAGCGGCCGGAGTGGTCCTCTGGTAGCATGCGCGCGGCGGCTGCGGAGGGGGTTCCGTTCGGCGCCGAGCATGGGCCGGGAGGGAGACGGAGTGAGTCCGGTGCGAGGGACGCAGAATCCGAGTCGGGGCAAGCGAGCCGTGGCCGCGCGCCCGCACCGAACGCGCGAGGCGCAAGCGGCGCCCGCCATCCGCATCGTCGTGGCGGACAGTCAGGCCATCGACCGCGGCGGCCTCGTCGGCCTGCTCGAGACCGTGGCGGACTTCCAGGTGGTGGGCGAGTCCGCGACGGTGGATGAGACCATCCAGCAGTGCCGGGCGCTCCAGCCGGAACTCCTGATCCTGTCCCTGAATCTCCCCGGCCAGGAGGCGGACGCCGCCATTCCGCTCATCCGGGCGCAGCTGCCCACGCTTCGCATCATGGCGCTCTCCGAGCGGGGCGCCGACAACTGCATGGTGCTGAACCCGCCGTCGCGCAAGTGGCTGGAGGGCGTTCCGCTCGCCACCTGCCCGGCGGGGATCGACTGCCTCCAGCTCGCGGTGACGCAAGGCGCCATGGGCACGCTGCGCCGGAGCGCCGACCCCGAGGACCTTTTCCGCGCCGTGCGGGCGATCGCCCGCGGTCAAGGATGGTACGACCCGACGACCGCCGCCGGCATCCTGCAGGCCACCGAGCGCGACACCGGCCGCAAGGCCAGCGGCCGGCCGCTCTTCTCGGAGCGGGAGACACAGGTGGCCGCGCTCGTCGCCGAGGGTCAGTCGAACAAGGAGATCTCGAGCTCACTCGGGATCAGCGAACCCACGGTCAAGAAGCACATCGGCCACATCCTCGAGAAGCTGGGCCTCGCCGACCGTCTGCAGGCCGGCCTCTTCCTCGCCCGCAATCCGAGGCTCTTCCGCCGCTGAGTCGCATGCTCCCGCAGCCCGCGGGCATCACTCAACGCCCGGCCGAGCGCTCCGGTGCCCGCAGCGGCCGTGCCTCGCCGACGCCGATTTCGTCGCCGCCCGAGTACGCGCGGACCCTGAACAGCACGCCGGCACCCATGCCGACTTCAGCGGGGAGCTCGGCGCGCGTCACCACGAGGGTGGTTTCGCGACCGGCCTCGAAGCGGGCGAGTGTGGCGAGTTCGGCCGAGTGGAGCGTGACCACGTAATGGTCGGCCTCTGGCACTCCCGGCCAGACGAATCGCACTGCCCCGTCGGGGCCGAACTCGGCCTCGGCCCTGCGGACCGCGTCGGCAGGGACTCCGCGCACGGCGCGACCCGACTCTCCCGCGGGGCCGAGCGGGGACCACCACCAGGCGCCCGCGACCACCGCCACGGCGGCGAAGGCGAGCGCCGGCCGCCAGAGCGGCATCCAGCGGATCGCCACAGGCTCTCGCGCCGTCTGGCGTGCGCGGGTCCGCGCCGGTCGCGCCTCGACGCCCGCCAACCGTTCCCGCAGTTGCGCGAGCCCTTCCCGGACGCCGGGCGGCAGGGGCTCCGCAGCGGCGGGCTCGAGGAAGTCCCGATAACTGTGCAGGAGCGCCGCGCAGCGAGGGCACTCCTCGAGCGCCCGGCGCCGTTCGTCGGACTCCGGCAGTGCGGCGAGCCGACCCATCTGCTCGCTGGACGGGCAGACATGCGGCGCCCGGTTCATGCGCCCTCCGTGCGCGTGCGGGCGATCGCCGCGCGCAGGCGTCGGCGCGCGCGCTGGAGCAGGCCCCTCGCCCCGGTGGCGCTCTCGAGTCCCAGCCGGCGTGTGATGGCGTCCACCGGCATCCGCTCGAAGCAGCAGAGCCAGAGCGCCGTTCGCTCGTCGGCGTCGAGATGGGCTGCGATCAGCTTCAAGAGAGCCTCCTCATCCAGGGCCTGGAGATACGCCTCGTCCGGCGGGAGCCCGTGGCCCGGCAGGTCGTCGAGCGGGACGTCCTCATCCGCGAGCCACCGGGCGGGCCGCAGCGAGGACAGGCACCGGTTGCGGGTGATGACGAACATCCACCAGGAGAAGCGCGAGTCGTGGCGGAAGGAACCCAATGACCTCCATGCCCGGGTCAGCACCTCCTGTGTGAGGTCACGCGCATCCTCGCGGTCGCGCGTGAAGCGCTGGCACCACGCGAACACGCGGTGTTCGTAACGCGCCAGCAGCTCCGACGCCGCTCGGCGACCTTGCGCGCTGTCGGGCGCGCGCTGGTGGACACGGATGAGATCCTCGTCGGTCGTCGGTGCCGGGACGGCTGGCTCCATCAGCTGAGACCTCGCTGCGGGTCAGGAATCACGGGGCAGGCCTCGCGAGCGGCCGCGGGAGACGACGCCCCCGGCTGCGGCCAACAGCAGCGCCAGACCGACTCCGAGGAACAGTCGCGAGTGGGCATGTCGTTGCTCCAGATGTAGTTGCGTCGTTCCATCACCAATCGCCACGAAGCCCGCCCAATAGTACGGATGACTCGTCGCCGCCCGCGAGCGGATGCGATTCTGGGCCATCTGCAGCGCTTCCGCCACCGTCTCGCCGGCGCCCAGGCGCGTGTAGAACTCCCGCATGAGTTGTTCGGTGACCGCGTCGTCCACCCGCCATAGCGTGGCCACGACCGCCTTCGCCCCGGCCGCGAGGAAGGCGGACGAGAGCCCCGCCAGCCCCTCCCCCCGCCGTTCCCGGCCCCGGGCGCTCTCGCAACTGGCCAGCACGACCAGGCGCGCCGACAGCGGCAGCCGGGCGATGTGCTCCGCGGTGAGGAAGCCATCCCGCCCGACGCCGGCGGCGGCGGTGTCGGCGACGTCCCGGTGTCGCAGAAGCACGATCCCCGAGCGCCACGGGAAGCGGTTGTCGAGTTCCGTATGCCCTGCGAAGTGGAGCGCGTCGAATCGTGACAGCTCGGCCGGGAGCACGGAGGTCTCGGGGGATGCGGCCGAGCCGGCCTCGACGCCCTCGAAGCGCCCCGCCAGCCAGTCCACCTCCCTCGTGGCGCCGTGCAGCCTTGTGCCCTCCCCCTCGGGCCCCGAGTCGAATGCGAGCAGGCCACGCCCGGGGGCTGTGGCACCAGGCTCGCGGAGCCTCGCCAGCACGGTGCCCGAGGGGACCCACGACAACCGATGGGTGTCACCCAGCCGGCGCCCGCCCACCACCAAGGCCGCGAACGGCACGCGGTGGAGCGGTCCGTCCGTGGCCAGGACAAGTGACTCGGCGCCTCGCAGCAGGTCCTCGCAGCCGCGCAGCAGCATCGCCCCGAGCGTCTCCCCGACCCTGCGGGCGATGGCGTCGTCACCCGAGGTGGCGGAGCCGAGCACGTCGAGCGCGAGCGCGATCGAGTCCGAGAGCGCTCCGATGCCGGGCGACTCGAGGATGCGGATGTCCTGCGCCGTGATGGCGAAGAGCAGCGTGCGCTCGGACGCCGCGCCCCACTCGAGGAGGAGTTCCCCGGGCCGCAGCACGCGCTGCTGGAGTTCGGAGAGCCGCAGGCTGTCCAGTTTCGGGGCGCCCGGCGAGGCGCCGCGGAGTGAGCGCATGGCTCTTCTCGTCATGCGCTCGAGCAGCGTGCGGGTCCGGAAGCGCTGGAAGGTCTCGTAAGCGCTCGCGGTGCCCGGTGTCGCGGACCCCGGCGGGTCGGTTGCAGCCCGGATGGCGGCGCAGAGCACGGGCGCCCCGCTGCCCTGCTCTCCGAGCTGCTCTCGCCACTCCGAGTCGCGCGAGCGCGAACGCTCGTCCTCGAGCAGCTGCATCAGACGGTCGCACGAGGCGAGCGCTTCGCTGCGCCGGCCGAGTCCCGCGAGGGCCTTCACCCGGAGC
>CAZMQP010000183.1:0-5309 GCA_964568385.1 uncultured bacterium | reverse complement strand
GCTGGTCAGCGTGGACGACCGCGGGCATCCTGCGGCTCCATGCGGGACTTCGCCCCCACACCACAGGATCTTCGCGCGCTGCTGCGCCTCGCCGTCCCCATCGTGACGGTGCAGGTCGGGCTCATGCTCATGGGTGTGGTCGACACCATCGTCGTCGGCCATGTGTCGGCGCGCGAACTCGCGGCCGCCTCGCTGGGCCACCTCTACGTGATGGGCCTGGCGGTGTTCGGCATGGGCACGCTGTGGGCGCTCGATCCCATCATCTCGCAGGCCATGGGCGCCGGGGACCGGGACGCCGCGGCGCTCGGCGTGCAGCGCGGCCTCGTGCTCGCGCTGGCGCTCGGCGGCGTGGCCAGCGTGCTCTGCCTGCCCGCCGCATGGGTGTTCGAACACCTGGGCCAGCCCGCCGAGGTGGTGCCCCGCGCCGCCCGGTTCGTGTGGTGGTCGGCGCCCAGCATGGCGGCGTTCATGCTGTTCGTGACGCTGCGCCAGAGCCTGCAGGCGATGCGGCACACGCGGCCGATCGTGCTCACCATCCTCGTCGGGAATCTCGTCAACCTCGGCCTCAACTTCGTGTTCGTGTTCGGCGCCTTCGGCCTACCGGCCATGGGCGCCCCGGGCTCGGCCCTGTCGAGCACCATCGGCCGCTTCTGCATGCTGGCGCTGCTGCTGGCCCTCTCGCGCGACCAACTGCTGCCGCTCATCCGGCCATGGCGCAAAGAGGCGCTCTCGCTCGTGCCGTTGCGGCACACGCTGTCGCTCGGCGTGCCGATCGGCATCCAGTCCTCGGTGGAGTTCTCGACGTTCGCCGCCATCTCCGTGTTCGCCGGATGGTTCGGCGCCGAGGCGATCGCCGGGCACCAGGTGGCCATCAACTTCGCCTCGCTCATGTTCATGGTGCCGGCCGGCATCGGCAGCGCCGCCGCCGTCCTGGTGGGTCACGCCATCGGCGAGCGTGACCCCGCGCACGCGCGCCGGGTCGCCGCGAGCGCACTGATCCTGGGCACGTCCTTCATGACGCTCACCGCGCTGCTCATGCTGTCCGTGCCCGCGGTCATCGCGGGGCTCTACACCTCGGTGCCCGGCGTGGTGGCCATCGCCTCGGTGCTGCTGCCCATCGCCGGCGCGTTCCAGGTGTTCGACGGACTGCAGGTGGTGGCGGCCGGCGTGCTCCGCGGCGCGGGCGACACCCGCGCGGCCATGCTGTCCAACGTGCTCGGGTTCTGGCTCATGGGCATGCCGGTGAGCCTCGCGCTCGGCTTCGGCGCCGGGCTCGGCGTGGCGGGGCTGTGGTGGGGATTCGTCGCCGGGCTCGCCGCCGTGGCGGTGTTCCTGGTGCTCCGCGTGCGCGTGCGCCTGGCCGTCCCCATCGAGCGCGTGAACCTGGAGGCGGGCGGCGCCTGAGCCGCGGCGGCGCCGTGCGCTTGTCGTGCACCCGGCGCGGTTCCGGCCTCAGCGCTCGTCGGGCGGATCCACGGGGGCCGGCGCGGGCGGCGATGGCGCGCGGGGCGCGCGCGGGGCCCGCGTCCCGCGCGGTGCGGCGCGCAGCAGCTTCTGCGACTGGAGCCGCTCGTCGAGCCGGCGCAGCCGCTCCTCGACGTCGCCATCGCGCATGAGCTGGATGAGGCCGTTGAACGACTCCAGGTCCACCTCGCTGCCGCCCTCGCCGAGCGTGAAGCGGAAGCTGCGCGACTCGGAGCGCGGCGGCGCGGTCCACCCGGGCAGCCGCGATTGCACCTCGCCCTGGTAGCTGTGGACGCGCACCTGCGCGCCCTGCCCCTCGGGCACGCCCAGCACCAGTTCGCCGTTGTGCGACGTGAACGTGTAGCGGCCCTGCGGCAGGAACGGCCCGACGAACCACACCCGGCCGTTGACCGAGCTCGCCGCCACCTCGAGCGCCTCGAGCTGCTCCATGCGGATGCTGCCGTTGACGGACTGCGCGTCGATGGGACCCTGCACGCGCGTCAGCCGGACGTCGTTGTTGATCGAGCTGGCGGTGACGCGGCCCCGCGTGTCGATCACGCGCACCTGGCCCTCGACGGAGTTGAGGCTGAGCGGACCGCGCGCGTCCTTGACCCGCACGTCGCCCGAGAGCGCCGCCACCTCGAGCGACGCCTGCGTGCCCTCGACCTCGACGTCGCCGCCGAGACAGGAGAGATGGAGCGGCAGCCACTCGGGCACGGTGAGGTTCCAGTCCACCGGGTCGGCGACCCCGCCCGGGCGCACGGCCTCGAGATGCAGCCTCCGTCCGCTGCGGCGCAGCACGACGCGGTCCCCCGGCGGGTGCTCGGCCACGACGCGCATCTGCGGCCGCGCCCAGGTCGCCACCCGGATGTCCCCGTTCATGCCGGCGAGCACCAGCGTCAGGCCGCGATCCACGTGCAGCGTGGTGTCCGAGCGCACCGGCCGTGCGGACAGGCCGCGGCCGGCCCACTCGATCGTCAGGTGGTCCTCGCACGCCTCCGGCATCGGCGGCGGCGCGGCGTCGGAGACGGGCGTGGTGCACAGCAGCGAGAGCGCGAACAGCGGGCCGATCATGGCATCACACCCCCGCCAGGCGCGTGGCGCGCCGCATGAGGTCGAGCTTCTGCCGCACGTTGACCGCGAAGTAGCCGTGCAGCGCGGCGTTGGAGGGGTCGGCGGCGAGGGCCGCCCGGGCATCCTCGGTGGCCTGCTGGATCAGCGCCAGGTTGCGCTCGAGCACGGCGACCGTGCGCGGATCCAGCTTGTCGCGGCCGCGCTCGAGCGCGGACTGGAGCTCGGCGATCTCGCCCTGCACCTGCTCGGCGTCGAAGCCGGCCAGCGCGGTCTCCGCCGGCGCGCCCGCCGGCGCGGCGGCATCGGGCTGGCCGCGCAGCGCCCACAGCGCGGTGCCGCCGAGCAGCAGGGCGATGAAGCCGGCCGCCGCCAGCTGCGGCATGGGCCACGCGCGCCGCACGCGGTGCGGCATCGGCGCCACGCGTTCCGCCGGCGTGCTCGTGGGACCCGCCGCGCCGATCCGTCCCGCGATCCCCGCCCAGAGATCGTCGGGCGCGGACGGGTCCACGAGCGCACGGGCGCGGTCACGCAGCGCACGCAGGTCCTCGAGGGTCCGGCGGCACTCGTCGCACGTCTCGAGGTGGCGCTCCAGCGCCTCGGCCTCGCCGCGCGCGAGATCGCCGTCGAGATGGTCGGAGAGCAGGTCGGTCCAGCGGTCGCTCATCGGGTGGCTTCCTTCTGCCGGGGTGCGGCGGCCACGGCCGGGGCGGAGTCGAGATGCCGGCGCAGCAGCATGCGCGCACGGTGCAACTGGGCCTTGGTGGTGCCGGTGCTGATCCCGAGGAGGCGGCCGATCTCCTCGTGCTTGTAGCCCTCGACGTCGTGGAGCACGAACACCGCGCGCGCGCCCGAGGGCAGCTGCGCGATGGCCGCTTCGAGGTCGAGCCGCAGCGCCGCGCTCGCGGGCGGCGCGGCGGCGGCCTCGAGCCGCTCGTCGTCCCCGATGAACCGGAGCCGGTGCGTGGTGTCGCGGGCGCGCTGCGTGATGATGAGATTGACGGCGAGCCGGTGCAGCCAGGTGGAGAACCGCGCCTCGCCGCGGAACGTGCCCAGCTTCTGCCATGCGCGGACGAACACGTCCTGCGTCAGCTCGCCGGCGCGGTCGTGGCCCGCCATGCGGCTCGCCAGGGCGTGCACGCGGTCCTTGTGCTCGCGGTAGAGCCGCTGGAACGCGCGCGTGTCCCCGCGCGCCGCGAGGGCGACGTCATCGGCGTCGAGGGTCGAGGACGGGGCGGGAGTGTCCAGGTTCAGGGCTCTGGATGGCATGGTCAGTGAGAGGTTCATCCCACGGATGGGACAAGCGGGCTGCCCCGAAGGTTGGGACGCGGGGCGCCGCCGCGGGAAGCGCCGAGCGGCCAGCGCCCCGTCCACCCGGACCGGCGCGCCCGTCGGCGGCCGGCCGCGGCCGGCCGTGTCAGGCCCCTGCAACCTTTCGGGGCCCTGGCACGTTCCAAGGGAGAGGCGCCCTGCGCCCCGCCGTCTCCCCTTCCCTTCGTCACGAGGAGTGCCCGATGTCACTTCCGATCGCCCTCTGTTCGCTCGCCCTCACGGTCGCGCTCACCTCGGCGGCCGGCGCCGCCGAGCAGGTGCGGCTGTCCGGGAGCACCGTCACGCTGTGGAACCTGGCGGGCCTGGTCATCGTCGAACCCGGCACCGGGCCCGACGTGGTGGTCTCGGTCGAACGGGGCGGACGCGATGCCGGCAAGCTCCGGCTCGTCTCCGACCGCACCCCCACGGGCTCGCGCCTGCGCGTGCTCTACGACAGCGACCGCGTCGTGTACCGGCGCACGGGCTGGGGTGCGCACTCGCAGTCCACCGTGCGGCTGAACGACGACGGCACCTGGGGCGGCCGCGACCGTCTGCGCGGCCGGCGCGTGAGCGTCGCCTCCTCGGGCCGCGGGCTCGAGGCGCACGCCGACCTGCGCGTGCAGGTGCCGCGCGGCCGGCGGCTCGAGATCCACGTCGCCGCCGGCGAGTGCCGGGCGGCCGACCTCGACGCCGACCTGTCCTTCGATGGCGGCGCGGCGCCGTTCAGCTCGTCGGGCACGCGCGGGGCGCTGAGCGTGGACGTGGGCTCGGGCGCGGTGAAGGTGTCGGGGCACGACGGCGACCTGCTCGTGGACACCGGTTCGGGCAGTGTGCATGCGGACGACGTCCGCGGCGCGCGCGTGTCGCTCGACACCGGCTCGGGCAGCGTGGCGGTGCGCGGCGTGCGCTGCGACGAACTCAAGGTGGACACGGGCTCGGGGGCGGTCACGGCCGAGGCGGTGGACACCGGCCGGCTGCATGTGGACACCGGCTCGGGCGCGGTCGCCGCGACGCTGCGGTCCTCGAACGCCGACGTCGTCATCGACACCGGCTCGGGCGGCGTGCGGCTGATGTTGCCCGAGGACTTCGGCGCCCAGGTCCGCGTCAGCACCGGCTCGGGCGGCATCCGCACCGACCTGCCCATGCAGGTGGTGCAGCGCGACCGCGACTCGCTCGTCGGCCGGCTCGGCGACGGGAGTTCGCGCGTCGTCATCGACACGGGCTCGGGCGGCGTGCAGATCCTGCGCGCGCGCTGACCCGCGGGCGGCTCAGCGCGCGACGGAGAAGGGCGAGGCGCCCATGCGGCGCGCGAGCCGGCCGAGCGCGCCGAGCACGGCGACCTCGACGCGGTCCTCCAGCGTGGCCGGCAGCGGCCGGCTCGCACGCGGGTGCGGCACGGGTTCCTGGCGCGGCGGCGTCCGGCGCGGACGCGGCGGGGTCGGTTCAGCGGTGCGGTCCTGCAT
>CAZMQP010000182.1:270-5331 GCA_964568385.1 uncultured bacterium | reverse complement strand
TCGCCGGCGTGCCGGCGCGCGTGGTCACGGGCGCGGCGACGTGAGGTCCGTGGCCGCGGGAGCCTTTGCCGCCGCGGTGGCGGCGGCGGGCGTGTGGCTTCCGGGCCCGCTCGGGCACGCCGCCGCCTACGCGGCCCTCGCCTTCGTGCCCGGCTGGGCCGCGGCCGTGTGGCTGCTGCCCCGCGCCGGGCGCGGCACGCACGTGCTGCTCGGCGTGGTGCTCGCCCCGCTCGTGAGCACCGCCGCCGCCTGGGCCCTGCTCGCCGCCGGCCTCGCACTGCCCGCCGCCACCCGGCTCGTGGCGCTCGTCGGTGTGCTGGGCGCGGCCTCCACGGCGCTCCGGCGGGCGCCGGGGGCCGGCGGCGAGAGCGCGGGCCCGCCGCTCGACCGGGTCGGCTGGGCGGTGCTGATCGGCGCCGTGGTGTTCGTGGCGCTGCCGCCCGCCCTCGGCGAGTGGGCGCGCATGCGCTCGGACGGCTGGATCCACGCCGCGATCGCGTGGGACATCCACGCGCACGGCGTCCCGCCGGTGGACCCCCGCTTCGCGGGTCTGCCGCTCAACTACGTGTGGTTCTACAACCTGCTGCTGGCGATGCTGGCCACCACGCCGGGCGGCGGCGACCCGTTCGTCTCGATGGCGATCATGAACGTCGTGGACATGGGGGCGCTGGTGGCGCTGGTGTGGCGGCTGGCCGGCGAGTGGGGCGGGAGCGTGGCGGCGGCGCGCGGTGCGGTGCTGCTCGCGGTGCTCGGCATGAACGCCGGCGCGTGGCTGCTGGCGCCGCTGCGGCTGCTGCGCGCGATGCGCGGCGAGCATCGCGGCTGGGACGAGGCGGTGCGGCTGCTGCAGCAGACTGAGTGGGACACCTATCGCGTCCAGCACACGGTGATCACGGCGCCGTTCGCGTGGATGGTGAACTCCTGGGACAAGTGGACCGTCGGCTCGTCGATCGGCTACACGTACCTGTTCGTGCCGTTCCACCTGTGGGCGCTGCTGCGCGCCTGGCGGTCGGGCGGTGCCGGCTGGTGGGCGCTGGCGGCGGTGTCGGCCACGGCGATGATCCTGTTCCACGGCGTGGTCGGGCTGAGCGTGCTGCCCGTCACCCTGGGCACGCTGTTCCTGCTGGCCGCGGGCGGCCGCTGGCTCAAGGGCGCCCCGCCGCCGCGCCAGCCGCTGCTCGCCGCGGGACTGCTCGCGCTGGGCACGGCTGCGGCCCTGCCCTACCTGCGCAGCATCACGGCCGGCTGGGACGCCGGCCAGTCGGGACTGCGCCACTCCTACCTTCAGCCGGGCTGGGAGATGCCCTGGACCCTGGCCACCGCGTGCGGCGTGGTGGCGCTCTTCGCCTGGAGCGGCCTGCGGCGCTGGTGGCGCGAGCCGTCGCCGGGCAGCGCCCTGCTCCCGGTCTGGCTCTTCGGCATGACGGCGTTCTCGCTCGTGGTGCACCTGCCCGAGAACAACGAGACCAAGTTCGTCTGGCAGGTGTTCGTGGTGCTGGCCGTGATCGGCGGCGCCGCCGCCTGGGAGTGGACGGCGAGGCCGCGCCACGGAGCGGCGCGCGCGGCATGGGCGGCCCTGGTGGCCGTGGTCTTCGTCGCCCCCTCGGTGTTCTTCCTGCAGGGGCTGCTGCGCGACCGCGCCGCGCGCAGCCAGCCCGAACTGGCCGAGGTGTCGCCCGCGAGCGCCGACGAGCAGGCCTTCCACCGCTGGGTGCGCGAGCAGACGCCGGTGGACGCGGTGTTCGTGGACTCGCGCTCGCGTGACCACCTCATGGTGACCGGCCGGCGCCGGCTGCTCGCCGGCACGCTGTTCGACGCCGCCCGCGCCGCCTTCCCGATCGCCGAGATGGAGCGCCGCCGCGGCGTCGAGGCGGCCCTCTACGGCCCCCTCGCCGATCCCTCGGGCACGCTCGCCGCGCTGCGCGACTGCGTGCGGGGCATCCGCGAGGTGCACCCGGTGAGCGCCTGCTACGTGGTCTTCCGGCGCGCCGAGCACGCGGGCGGCGAGCCGCCGTGGGAGCGGCTGCGCCGGGGAGGGACCGGCGTCGCGACCGCCTACGACGCCGGCGGATTCGTGGTGCTCCGCGTGGAGGTCCCGTGAACCGGGCGGGCGACTTCCCCCATGCGGCCGCGTTCTCGTTCGACATCGAGGACTGGCATCACAGCGAGGTCAACAAGGTCGGCGAGGCGCATCGTGCGGGCGAGAGCATCGTGGAGGAGGGCACGCACGCCATCCTCGACGTGCTCGCGAGACACGGCTGGCGCTCGACCTTCTTCGTGCTCGGCGTGGTGGTGCGCGACCATCCGGCGCTGGTCCGCCGCATCGTGAACGAGGGGCACGAGCTGGCCTGCCACGGCATGGCCCACCGGCCGCTCTGGCGTGCGACGCCCGAATCGTTCCGGGACGAGCTGCGTGAGTTCCGCGCCGTGGTCGAGCACGTGCTGGGCGGCTTCCCGGTGGTCGGCTTCCGCGCGCCGACGTTCAGCATCGACCGCTCCAACGCGTGGGCCCTCGACGTGCTGCGGGCCGAGGGCTACCGCTACGACTCCAGCATCTTCCCGATCCGCGTCGGCATGTACGGGCAGGCGGGGGCGCCGGTGGGCATCTACCGCCCCTCGCCGCTCGACCTGCGGCGGCACGACCCGCACGCCGACCTGGTCGAGTTCCCGGTGGCGATCGCCGAACTGGCCGGCGTGCGCGTGCCGGTCGGCGGCGGCTTCTACCTGCGGGCGCTGCCGCTGCCCGTGTTCCGCGCCGCCCTCGACACCATCCTCCGGCACCGGCCGTTCGCGCTCTACCTGCACCCGCGCGAAGTGCGCCCGGAACGCACGCGCATGCGCCTCGATCCGGTGGACGGGTTCATCACCTACGTGAACCTGCACAGCGCGCTCACCAAGATGGAGCGGCTGCTCGAGCGCTACACGTGGACCACGATGCGCGACATCCTCGAACGCGAGGGCTGGCTGCCCTCGGGCGGACGCTGAGCCGGCTCAGCGCCTGCGGGCGATCAGGTCCCGCAGCATCGCGGCGAGCCGGTCGTGGATGTGCCCCGAGGCGTGGTGCTCGGCGGCGTAGGCGCGGGCGCGGGCGCCCGCCTCGGCGCGCAGCCCGGGATCGCGGACGTAGCGGAGCACGCCCGCCTCCCAGGCCTCGTAGGTGTCGTGGCACTCCCCCAGCCGCTCGCGCACGATGATGCCGTCCGGATCGAAACAGGTCACGGTCGGCAGCCCCGAGGCCCAGGCCTCGAGGAAGGCGTTGGGGAATCCCTCCGCCGGCGAGGTGTGCGTGAACAGGGCGGCCTCGCGCAGGAACGCGGGGATGTGCTCGTGCGGGATGGTGCTGCGCACCTCGAGATTGGGGCAGCGCCCGGCCACCGCCTGCGCGGCGCGGTGGTCGGCGTCGGACAGCGGCGCCATGGGGATGACGCCCGCCATGACGCAGGGCACGTCGGGGTGGCGTTCGGCGAAGCGGGTGAACCACTCGGGCCGCTTGGAGGGCTTGTAGGTCGCCACCCACACCACGGTGCGCGAGGCCGCCGGGGCCGCCACGTCGGCCGGCAGGTCCACCGGGTTCATGAGCACCTCGCTGTCGCGCCCGAACGCCTCGCGCAGCATCCCGCGCTGCTTCTCGGTCTGCGACACGATGAGGTCGGCGTGGCGGATCGCACGGCGCACCCACGCCCGGTCGCGTGCGCCCTGCACGTCGGGCAGGTCGCGCAGGACGTCGTGGTCGTGCCCGATCAGCAGCACCGACCGGCGCCCGCGCAGGTGCGCGACGTCGCACACGAGCCCCGCGCCCATCGCGGCGCCCTGGTACAGGTAGATGTCGGCGTCCGAGCGCCATAGCTGCCGCACCGTGGTGGACAGCCGCGGATGGAAGAATCGCACCACCGGCAGCCCCGCATCCGGCGGGAAGCACCGGAGCAATCGCACCCCGTCCACGACCACGACCTCCTCCTGGCCGAAGTCGCAGGTGACCACGTCCACCTCGAAGCCGCGCCGGACGAGCCCCTTGGCCAGCAGGGCCAGCTGCACCTCGATGCCGCCGGCGAAGGGCACCCGCCCCTGGCTGAGCACCGGGTAGAGATACGGCACGTACATGCAGACGCGGGGATTCGCCGGCCGGCTCATCGCGTCCACCGCTCCAGCACCGTCTCGAGCGCCTGCTCCCAGTGCTCCCAGCTCGAGCCCTCGGCACGGCGGCGCGCCTCGCGGCCGAGACGCGCGGCGAGCGCGGGGTCGTCGCGGAGCCCGGCCAGCGCCGCGCGCAGCGCGGCGACGTCGCCCGCCGGCACGACACGACCGCTCAGGCCGTCGGTGAGCAGGTCGGTGGCGCCCGCGCACGGGGTCGCGACGACCGCGCGGCCGTGCGCCATCGCCTCGAGCAGCACGTTTGGCAGACCCTCGCCCCGCCGCGCCGCCAGCACCAGCACGCCGCATGCCTCGAGCAGCGCCGCGATGCGGTCGCGGCCGACGAACCCTTCGAAGCGGCAGTCGGCGCCGAGTGCGCGCGCCTGCCGCTCGAGCGCCTCGCGCTCGGGTCCGTCGCCGGCGATGACGAGCGGCATGCGCTCGGCTGCGGCCGCGGCGAGGACCACGTCCATCCCCTTGTCCGCGATGAGCCGGCCGACGCTGAGGATGCCGCGTCCGGGCGGTGTCGTCTCGGGCGGCAGGTGGACCCCGTTGCCGATGACCTCGAGCCGCGCCGCCACGGCGTCGGCCCGGGCGCGGCCCAGCGGCGCGAGCGCCGCGAGCAGGCCCGCACGGTTGGCCTCGCTCTGCACCAGCACGCCGCTCGCGTGGCTCCACGTCCACGGTCCCACGAAGCGGTGCACGCGGGACTGCTCGAAGCGGTACTCGGCCTCGCCGCGGATCCATACGATGGCCGGGATCCCCAGCCGGCGCCCGAGCCGCACGCCCGCCAGACCGGACACGAAGGTCTGGAAACACAGCAGCACGTCGGGACGCGGGCGCATCGCCTCCACGGTGCGCTCGATGGCCGCGAGGTCGGCGTACGTGCGCCACCCGGGAAACCGTGAGACCGGCAGCCGGACCACGGAA
>CAZMQP010000182.1:0-260 GCA_964568385.1 uncultured bacterium | reverse complement strand
GAATAGCCCTCGCGCTGCTCGGAGCGCGGTTGCGTCGGCGGGTCCTGCCGCGTGACCACGACCACATCGTGCCGCCGCGACAGCCGTTCGGCCCAGCGTTCCGCCTGGATCTCGGCGCCGCCGAAGCTGCCCGGCGGGAAGTGGCCGATCAGGATGGCGATCCGCATGCTCACGCGCCCCCCGCCGCCGGGTGCAGCCGGAGCGGTCCGTCCACCGGCTCGGCGGTGAGCGGCTGGCGCAAGCCAAGCGCCCAATGCGGC
>CAZMQP010000181.1:0-5357 GCA_964568385.1 uncultured bacterium | reverse complement strand
GGGGCCGCGCTGCGGCTACTGTGACTACCGCGCCCGCACGCGCGCGATCGCCTGGTGACCGCGGCGGCGCATGGCGCCGGGCCCTGTCGTTTGGCTACACTCCCGGGCTTCCGGACCGTCCGGCGCGCGTCCGCCGCCCGCGCCCTCCCGACCGACTCCCAAGCGAGGCTCCTCCGATGATCCGCAGGCTACCCGCCCTCGTCGCCGTCACGGCGCTCACCGCCGGCGTCACGCTGGCTTTCGCGCACCCCGCGTTCCGCGACGGGCCGCTGCCGGGCTTCACCGGCGCTCCCAGCATCAACGGTCTGTCCGCCGAGTCCGACTGCACCGCCTGCCACCAGGGCAACCAGGCGCGCCTCAATCTGCCGGGCGGATCGGTCAAGCTCCTCGACCTGCCCGAGAGCTTCAACCCCGGCCTCACCTACCGCATGCGCGTGCGGCTCGAGAGCGACTCCACCGTGCAGTACGCGGGGCGCCGCTGGGGCTTCGAGGTGACCGCCGTGAGCCTCACGACCGGCGACGGCGTGGGCACCTGGACCGTGCGCCCGGACTCGCTGCAGATCCAGCCGGCCGACCCGTTCGACCCGTGGCCGACGCGCAGCTACGTGACGCACAACGCCAACGGCTACTACCAGGGCGCCGCGAGTCCGGTCGAATGGAGCTTCGACTGGACCGCGCCGCCGACCACCGTCGGCCCGGTCGGCTTCTTCGTGGCGGGCAACGCCACCAACGGGGACAACAGCCCCGGGGATTTCGACTTCGTGTACACCTCGGGCGACACGATGCAGGACAGCACGACGACCGCGCGTCCGACCTCGTGGGGCAAGCTCAAGGCGAGCTATCGGCGGTGAGCGCGCGGCCGTCCGGCTAGACCAGCGCCACCCGCCGCACCACCTCGACCTGGCTCTCCATGGCCCACGGCCAGCGGAAGCGGGCGGCCAGGTTCTGCGGCTCGTCCACCGCGTGCCACTCGGGCCGGTGGATCTCGCCGCGCAGCTCGTCGGCGAAGTCCGGGTCCACCGCCTCGGCGGCGAGCCAGGCCTGGTCGGGACGCAGCGGCGCGGCGCCGCGCGGACGCGGCGCCGGCCCGCGATGCCGTGACAGCTGCTTGCCCAGCCAGCCGATCATGCGCGGCCGCAGGTCGCCGAGCACGTTGAAGCAGTCGTGGGCGCCGCGCGGGTAGTAGATGAGCTCGCGCTCGCAGCGGGCGGCGGCGAAGATGCGCTGCGCCTCCTCGTCGGGAGTGATGATGTCGTGCCCGCCGCTCGCCAGCATCATCGGGCAGGTCAGGTCGGGCAGGGCGCCCTCGAGGGTGATGCGCGGGATGTGCTTCTCCATCTCCTCGACCTTCATCGAGTAGAGCGCCGCCAGTTCGGTGCGCAGCGAGGCCAGCGTGACGTCCCAGTAGACGTCGGCCGAGTAGGGCGGGCTGATCGCCGCCACGGCGCGGATGCGCTTGTCGTGCGCCGCCATGCGCAGCACGCAGTAGCCCCCGAGCGAGAGCCCCATGAACGCGACGGCATCGGGGTCGAGCTCGGGCAGCGTCTCGATGTGGTTCACGATCGCCACCCCCATGGGGCGCGGCTCGGCGACGTGGGCGAGGCGGTGGAAGGTCTCGCCCAGGCCGGGACCGTCGAACGTCACGACGGCGATGCCGCGCCGGACCATGGCCTCGCTCCACCAGTGCAGCTCCTCCTTGACGGCGTTGGTGCCGTGGAAGATGACCACCACCGGGCGCGGGCCGTCGCCGGGCGGGACGCGCAGGTAGCCCTTGAGCGTGCGGCCGTGGAACGGCACGTCGAACGCGACGGCCGGCGGATCGAAGTGCGGCGCCGCCAGCGCATAGGTGCGGACGCAGCCCTCGTGCAGCACCTGCTTGCGGGCCGGGTCCAGGAACAGCACGTACTGCGAGAAGTTGAAGGCGGCGCTGGCGGCGAGCCAATGGTCGCGGGCCTCGCTCCAGCGGCCCGCGGCGGCGGCCTCACGGCCGGCGCGCTCGCGGCGCGTGGCCAGGGCCTCCCACTGGTCGGCCCACGACTCCAGCCCGTCGATGCGGCCGAGCACCCATGCGAGGTCGTCGGGGTGGACGCCGTGGTGGATGAACTGGAGCTTGGCCCACGCGGGCATGGCGCGGGCGACGCCGAGCTGCAGCGAGAGGCGCACGAAGCCGGGCCGGAGGAACTGGCTCCGGAGCATGTGCGGCACCAGTGTGTCGAGCCTTCCGGTCTTGACCTGCACGGGGCGCCTCTCCTGGGATGGGCCCGCCCGGAGCATCCGCGCGAGCGCGTCTGCCCATGATGTTCGCACGGGTCATGCCACGCCGCGGAAGCCGGCAGCACTTGGAGTTTCGGATGCCCTGACGCGCTTCTTGAGTCTCGAGCGGCCGGTCCCGTGGCAGACCCACCACGGTCGTGGGCGAAGTGACTCACCGGATGGGTGGGGCGGCCATCGCGCGGCGGGGATCACTCCCGGCCGCGGCCGCGCCGGCCGTCGCCGTGCTCCTCGCCGCCGCCGAACGTGGCGGTGAGGCCGCGGATCAGCTCCTGGCGTTCGGCCGGGCTCAGCCGCGCCTCCGGATGCGCGAGCACGTAATCGAATGGCGGCATCTCGCCCTTCTGCACGGTCTCGGCGGCCTCCCCGGCCTCCTCCTGCGGACGGTCCATCGCCGAGACGTCGAACTTGGCGCGGCCCTCGTCCACGTGCCGCTGGATGCGCCACGACAGCGGGGCGACGTGCGAGTACCAGGGCCAGCGCGTGTCGTGGCTGTGGCAGTCGAAGCAGGCGCGCCGCGCCAGCTCCTCGGTGCGGGGCGAGTCCCAGGCCGGGGTCCCGGTGACCGGCGGGTTGGTGTGGGCGCGGCCGTAGGGCACGAGCTGGAACAGCACGAACAGGCCGGCGAGGGCGGAACCGGCCAGGGTCAGGAGGCGGCGACTCGGGTTCATGACGGTCTCCATCGGGAGGGGGTGGCGCCGAACGGGCGCCGTCGTATGCTCCACGAGCAGTCTCCGCCGAACGCCCGCCGCCGCCATCGGTCGCCTGCCGGAGGCCGCCGCCGCAAGTCGTTGTCGTGACTCCTTTCCGTCATCCGACGGAGGCCCGCTTGGACACCGGGAACGCCCGCGCGCCGCTCTGGCTCGCCGCGCTCTTGCTGCTGATCGCCGCCCTCGCCGTCGCCGACCTGGCGCTCGACGGCCCGCGGCGGGGCACCGACCCCCACCTGTGGGTGGAACTGGTCTTCCTCGCGCTGTGCCTCGGCTCGGCCGCATGGCTGGCACGCGCCTGGGTCCGCGCCGAGGGCTCGCTGGCCCGGGTGCAGGCGGCGCTGCGCCAGCGCGAGGGCGAGCGCGACGCGTGGCGCCGCCGCGCCGAGACCGCGCTCGCCGGGCTCGGCGCCGCCATCGACGAGCAGCTCGGCCGCTGGCAGCTCACCCCCGCCGAGAAGGACACTGCGCTGCTGCTGCTCAAGGGGCTCAGCCACAAGGAGATCGCGCAGGTGAGCGGACGCAGCGAGCGCACCGTGCGGCAGCACGCGATCGCCGTGTACCGCAAGTCGGGGCTCGCCGGTCGCGCCGAGCTGTCCGCCTACTTCCTCGACGACCTCATGCTGCCGGCCGAGCGCGAGGCTCGCCCCGCCGGCGCGAGCCGGACGCCCGCATGATCCGGCCCGAGGTGATGACGGCGATCCTGCGCGACCACCGCCTGGATGCGATGGGCATCCACGGGTTGCGGCACTGGGGGCGCGTGCTGGAGACCGGCCTGAGGCTCGCCTCGAGCACGGGGGCCGACGCCCGGGTGGTGGCGCTGTTCGCCGTCCTCCACGACGCGCGGCGCGAGAACGACGGCCACGATCCCGGTCACGGCGCGCGCGGCGCCGCGCTCGCGCGCACGCTGCAGCCCTGGCTCGGGCTCTCGGAGCCCCAGCTGCAGCTGCTCGAGTACGCCTGCCGGCATCACACGGACGGCCTGGTCGAGGGCGACATCACCGCGCTCACGTGCTGGGACGCCGACCGGCTCGACCTGTGGCGCGTGCACATCGCGCCGATGCGCTCGCGGCTGTGCACCGAGGCCGCGCGTGCGGCCGACGTGCTCGAGTGGGCGCGCGTGCGGAGCGAGCGGGATCACGCCGAGGCGGTGGTGCGCGACTGGGAGCGGCTCGCGGCGCGCTAGGCCCGTCCGGCCCGCTCGCGGTAGGCCGCCCGCAGGCGCTCGCCCGTCTCCGTGAAGGGCAGCGCGCGGCCCTGCACCGAGGCGAGCGGCAGCACCTCCTGGACCGAGTTGGTGACGAACACCTCGAGGGCCCAGTCGAGGCAGCCGGCCGGCAGGTCGTACTCGCGGCACATCAGGCCGAGGTCGCGGCACAGCTCCATCACCACCGCGCGGGCGATGCCGGGCAGCACGTCGCGCGCGAGCGGCGGCGTCAGCACCTCGTCGTCGCGCACCACGAACACGTTGCTCGCGGCGCCCTCGAGCAGGAAGCCGTCGCGGTCCACGAGCAGCGCCTCGTCGGCGCCCTCGGCGCGCGCGAACTCGCGCGCCAGGTCCCACGCGAGGCGGCTGGTGGTCTTGTGCCGTCCGATCCATCCGGGCGAGAAGGGATGCGGCAGGATCACGGCGGTGCCCGTGCCCCGGCGCGTGCCCGGCCACAGCCGGCCGCCGAGCGGCTCGGCCTCGATCCAGCAGCCGGTGCGGGTCGGGCGCCCGCCGGCGATGCCGCGCGTCACCGTGATGCGCACCACCGCCTCGTCGAGGCCCTTCGCGCGCAGCAGCTCGGTGACGGCCTGGCGCAGCAGCGCGGGGCCGGGCGGAACGGGGAATCCGAGTTCGGCGGCCGAGAGCACCAGGCGCTCCATGTGTCGCGGCCATTCGAGCGGCTCGCCGGCCTGCACGCGCATCGTCTCGAACAGCCCGCCGCCGTCGCGGGCGCCGCGGTCGTGCAGGCTGACCGCCGCCTCCTCGCCGCTCACCAGCCGCCCGTTCAGCCACAGCGTGCGGTCGGGAAGGCGCGTGCCCGGAGGCAGCGCCAGGCTCAAGGGGTGCGCTCGAACTTCGGCCGCAGCTCGATCTCCCCGAGGACGCTCGAGAAGGCGGCGCGCAAGCCCTCGGCCTTGTCGAGCGTCTCCAGGTACTCGGCGGCGGGGTCGCTGTCGGCGGTGACGCCGCCGCCGGCCGAGAACCGCAGCGTGTCGCCGGAGACCACCGCGGTCCGGATGGCCACGTTCCAGTCGGCGTCGCCGTCCCACCCGACCCAGCCGATGGCGCCGCAGTAGAGGTGCCGGCGCACGGGCTCGAGCGAGTCGATCAGCTCCATCGCGCGGATCTTGGGCGCGCCGGTGATCGAGCCGCCCGGGAAGCAGGCG
>CAZMQP010000180.1:0-5377 GCA_964568385.1 uncultured bacterium | reverse complement strand
AACGCGCGCGCCTCCTCGGGCGCGAGTTCGCCGAGCACGTAGGGCACCAGCCGGTCGTCGAAGCGGTCGGGGTCGTGGGTGTCGTTCATGGCCTCATCCGGCGAGGTCCGGGAGTGCGTCGCGCAAGGCGAGCAGCCCCTTTCGGGTCCAACTCTTCACCGTGCCGAGCGGGGCGTCCAGTTCGGTGGCGATCTCGGTCTGGCTCAAGCCCTTGAAGTAGGCGAGCTCCAGCACCCGGCGCTGCGTCTCGGGCAGCGCGGCGAGCGCGGCGCGCACGCGCGCGGCGCTCTGCTCGAGTGCGATCTGCTCGGGAGGGGCCATCGGCGCCGGCGCCAGATGCTCCGGGGCGCCGAGCTTCTCGACCAGCCGCAGCTGGCTGCGCCGCGAGCGCAGCCGGTCGAGGGCGCGCGAACGCGTGAGCACCGTGAGGTAGGCACTCAGCGTGCCCCTCGCCGGGTCATAGCCGCAGCGGCGCTGCAGCCCGATGAAGATCTCCTGGGTCAAGTCCTCAGCCTCCTCCGCGCTGGCGAGGATCGCTCTCGCGAGTCCATACACCAGCCCGGCATAGCGGTCGTAGAGCGTTGCCAGAGCGCCGGTCCCGCCGGCCCCCAGCGCCCGGCACAACTCCGCGTCGGAGGGGAGGAGCGGCGGCTCGCCTGCCATCAATACGCTTCCCGCGGCCGTCCGGATGCCCGGCTCCCGGGGGGCTCGGGGAGCACCGCGAGCCCGATCACGCGGAGCGAGCCATCGCCGAGGGTGCCGATGCGGCTGGCGGCGCCGGTCCTGAGGTCCACCCGGTAGAGGGCCGAGCCGGTGGCGGCGTAGGCCGCCTCGGCGGCGCCCGGGCCCGAGCGGATGTCGAAGCCCGACTCGGGGCCGAAGTCCACACCCAGCGGCCCGATCGTGCGCAGGCGCCCGTCGTTGGGCGGGTCCTGGAGCACGAGCACGTCGAGCCCGGCGTCGATGTTGAAGAGCTGCGTCTGAGGCGCGTTGGGGAGCGACCGCGTGTAGGCCGACGCGGCGAGCCGGGGGCGCCGGCCGGCGTTGCGGTCCTTGGCGTCGTAGACGAGCGCGCCATCCACCGCGACCGCACCCAGGTCCACGTGCACCCGCAGGTTCTGGCCGCTGGCGCTGACGAGTCGCAGGCGGTCGGCCTGCGGGTTGAAGTCGAATCCCGACTGCGGACCGCCATCGAACGCCGAGGTCAGCGTGCTCACGAGCCGGGCCCGGCCGCTGGCGGGGTCGATGGTGTAGAGGCCGTAGGCATCGCTGACGCCGTAGAGCCGCCGGTCGGCGGGGCGCACGTCGATGCCCAGCAGCGTCCCCCGGACGCCGGTCACCGGGATCGCGCGGACCGCCGCGAGGTCGTCCGAGCGGAAGCGCAGCAGGACGTTGCCGGGCGAGAGCGCGGCCATCTCGACGGCGCCCGGCTCCTGGGACGACGCGGTGCCCGGGGGCGCGGCCGCCAGGAGCAGCGCGAGCAGGAGGGCCGGGGCCCAGGCGGGGACGGGGCGCGGTGGCATGGGCAGGCGACTGTCCGAGAGTCGGCACGGGGTGTCAACAGGAACGGCGCGTGGAGCCGGGCTCCGCTCGGCGCCGCCAGGGCCGCCGGAGCCGCAGAATCCCCCTGTTTCCGGGGGGGCATCTGCGTCACACTCGCTGCCGCCCGGGCCGAGCGGATCGGTGTCCGCGGCATGCAGATTCCTCACCCCCGGAGGCCGCCATGACCCGCCGTTCCGCCGTCGTGTTCGCACTGATGCTCGCTGCGCCCTTCCTGCTCGCCCGCCCAGCCGCCGCCCAGTGCTCGCCGGCCGCCTGCGCCGGCACCCACGGCGTGGTCACGTTCGAGTCGCTCGCGCCGGGCACGCCGGTCGAGGGCCTGGGCGCCGTGCACCCCGACCTGCGGATCACCAGCGTCGCGTGGCCGTTCGGGCCCACCTGTGCGGCCGGCAGTGCCGCCGTGATCGAGGAGGGCGTGGCCGCGCCGTTCGCCGCCTACGGCACCGCGGGCTCGTACCCGAACGGCTGCCTCGACGGCATCCGCGGTTTCGGCGACTCGCAGGGCTGCGTGCTCGACTACGACTTCACGTTCGCACCCGGCGTGTCGGTGTCGTGCTTCTCGCTGCACATGCTCGACTTCGGCGACCTGTTCCCCTATGGCGGCACCACGCACACCGTGACGATGTCCGCCTACAACGCCGGCAACACGCTGGTGTCGCAGGACGTGCTCACCATGCTGGGGGGCGTGGACCTGGTGGCGGGCGACGCCTGCACCTCGCAGGGGAGCGACCCCGGGAGCAAGTGGTTCACGGTGACCGGCACGGGGATCGTGAAGGTGACGCTGCGGTTCGACGCCGTGCCCGACCCCAACTGCGGGTTCGACTCGATCTCGTTCTGCGAGGAGTCGGCGCCGACGCCCACCGGCGCGAAGAGCTGGGGGAGGCTGAAGAGCCGCTATCGGTGAGCGATGGGGCGCGCGATTGGCCGGCGGCCGGGCCTTGCGCAACCCCCGCTCCCTCGTGTAAACACGCCGGCGGAGAGGTGCGAGAGCGGCTGAATCGGGCGGTCTCGAAAACCGTTAAACCCGCAAGGGTTTCGAGGGTTCGAATCCCTCCCTCTCCGCCAGTTTGCGCGCGCAAGCCCTTGCGGCCGCGCCATCAAGCGACCGACACCCGCTCCGGCTCCGGGGCGGGTGTTCGCTTTCCCTCGCAGAGCCCGGACATCGCCCGCCCCAAGAGCGCATCCCAGCGAGTGACGGCTTGCCCCCAGCCCGAGAAGCAGCGGCGGGAGAGGCGGCGGCCGCATGGGAGGTGGCGATGATCCGGTTCGGCGACACGGTGCTCTTCGAGCAGCCGGGGCACCTGATGCTCCTGGACCTGCGCGGGCAGGTGCTGCTCGAGATCGCGGGCCCCGAGTACGACGAGGCGCTGCGCACGGGATTCCTCGACGCCGGCGACCTGCATGGCTCGCTCTACGCGCTGTGGCGCATGCGCGAGCACCCGGGCGAGCGCGCTCCCGAACTCGAGGAGCCGAGCGAGGTGGTGGCGCGCCTGCTCGAGAGCCTGTCCCCGCACCCGCCCGAGGACGGCTCCCGGCACACGGCCTGAGCCCCTCCGGCCCGCCTTGCCCCGCTAACCCCTTGCCGCTACCTTGGTTCACCGCATGGTCCGAAGGCCCGCCCGCCGCGCCCGTCCCGGCGTCCGTATCGCGAGGTGAGTCTCCGTACCGAGTCCTGCGGAGAGGTGTCCGAGTGGTCGAAGGAGCACGATTGGAAATCGTGTAGACGTGAAAGCGTCTCGAGGGTTCGAATCCCTCTCTCTCCGCCAGCTTCACCTTCCGCGTCCGGATCGCAGCGAGCGGCACCGGGCGGGGAAGGACGCGTGGCATCCGGCCCGACCCCGTGCCCCCCGGGCAGCCGGCACGCGCAGCCACATCCAGCTCGCACCGGGAGTGGCCTTGCCATGGAACGCAACACCGCCCAGCGACGCGCGATCCAGCGGGTGATCCAGGAGTCGGGTCGGCCCGTGGGCCCGCCCGAGATCTTCCAGCTGGCCCGCGAACTCGCGCCGGGTCTGGGGATCGCCACGGTGTACCGCTGCATCAACCGGCTGCTCGACGAGGGCAGCATCGTCGCGGTGGACCTGCCGGGAGAGGCGCCGCGCTACGAGATGTCGGGCAAGGCGCACCACCATCACTTCTGCTGCAACGGCTGCAACAAGGTGTTCGACCTGCTCGCGTGCATGGAGCAGTTCGCCGAGCTGGCGCCGGCTGGGTTCCGCCTCGAGGGTCACGAGGTGTATCTGTTCGGCAAATGCGACAGCTGCCTGGCCTCGGCCTGAGCGCGTTTTCCGCAATGGCGGCGCGCCCTCCGCACGTCGGCGCGGGCGCTTGACCTCCGTGGGGGCTTTCGCCGATAGTCCTCGGCCACGACGCGCTGGCACGGGGTCCCTGCGGCGCGTCGTACGACTTGCAGCAACCGAACTCGGTGGGGATGTAGCTCAGCTGGGAGAGCGCCTCGTTCGCAACGAGGAGGTCGTCGGTTCGATCCCGATCATCTCCACCATCCCTTTTCGGGCCAGGCCCAGCGCGATTCGGAATCGTGAACCCCGTCAGGACCGGAAGGTAGCAGCGGTAAGCGACCCTTCGGATGCGCCGCTGGATCCCCTGGCCCGTTTCTCGCGCCGCCTGCGGTACCCGGAGCCATGGCTCATCGCGCGCTGACCCTCAAGTACCGGCCCCAGGTCTTCTCGGACCTGATCGGGCAGGACCACGTCAGTTCGGTCATCGCGCGCGCACTCGAGAGCGGCCGAGTGGCCCACGCGTTCCTGTTCACGGGCGCTCGCGGCGTCGGCAAGACGACCAGCGCCCGGCTGCTGGCCAAGTCGCTCAACTGCGCCAACCGCGAACCGGGCAGCCCGGACCCGTGCAACGCCTGCGACCAGTGCGGCGAGATCACGGCGGGCGTGTCGCTCGACGTGGTCGAGATCGACGGCGCCAGCAACCGCGGCATCGACGACGTCCAGAGCCTGCGCGAGAAGGTGCGCTTCGCGCCCACCTCGGGCCGCTACCGCATCGTCATCATCGACGAGGTGCACCAGCTCTCCAAGGACGCGTTCGCCGCGCTCCTCAAGACGCTCGAGGAGCCGCCGGCGCACCTGGTGTTCATCTTCGCCACCACCGACCCGCAGAAGCTGCCCGACACCATCCGCTCGCGCACGCAGCGCTTCGACTTCGCGCGCGTCGCGCTGCGCAAGGTGGCCGACCGCCTGCTCGAGATCCAGCGCCGCGAGGCCGCCGATCCCGAGGGCACACGCTTCACGCTCACCGACGGCGCCGCCCTGCTGATCGCCCACAAGGGCGAGGGCTCCATGCGCGACTCGGTCTCGGCGCTCGACCAGGTCGTCTCGGCGGGCGAGTCCGAGGTGAACGAGGATCTCGTGCGCCGCGTGCTCGGCATCGCCGACCGCGAGGTGTTCTTCCAGCTGGGCGAGGCGATCCTGGCGCGCGAGCCGCGCGCCACGCTGACGGCGCTGCATGCCGCCTTCGACAAGGGCCTCGACCCGCGCGAACTGGCCGAGGGCCTGGCCGAGCACCTGCGCGACATCCTCGTGGTGCAGCTCGACCCCGAGCGCGCCACCGAGCTGGTGGCGCTCTCGCGCGAGGACCTCGAGCGGCTGCGCACGCAGGGCGAGGGCTGGAGCGAGACCGACCTGCTGCGCCTGGGCCGCATCGCCGCCGAGGTGCAGTGGCCCATGCGCGACAGCTCGCAGCCGCTGGTGCACCTCGAGGCCGCCGTGCTCCAGATGGCCACGCTCGAGCCGGCCGAGAGCATGGCCGTGCTGCTCGCGCGCCTCGAGGCGCTCGAGGCGCGGCTCAC
>CAZMQP010000179.1:0-5450 GCA_964568385.1 uncultured bacterium | reverse complement strand
GTCCGCGAGCGTGAGCGCGGTCCCCGAGGGGCTGTCCTTCTTCATGCGATGGTGCCGTTCCACGATCTCGATGTCCCACGCCTCCGGCAGGGCCGCCGCCGCCGCGCGCAGCGCGGCGCGCAGCACCGCGATGCCGAGGCTGAAGTTGCTCGCCCGCACCACCGCCACCCGCGCCCCCGCGCGCCGGAGGGCGGCCTCGTCCTCGTCGGAGAGCCCGGTCGCGCCCGAGACCAGCGCGGCGCCGCGCGCCTCGCACGCCTCGGCGGCTCGGCGGGCGCCCTCGGGCCCCGTGAACTCGACCACCACCATCCCCGGCTCCACCACCTCGGCCGGGTCACCGGTCCATACCCCGGGCGGCGTCCCCGGGTCCCCGGGGCGCTCGATGCGCACCGCCACCTCGACCCCGGCGGCGGCGGCCGCCGCCTCGACGGCGCGGCCCATGCGGCCCCCGGCCCCCATCAGCGCGAGCCGGATCATGCGCGCGCGGGTTCGGCGGCGGCGATGCCGACCGCCCGCAGGGCCTCGCGCATCACCGCCTCGGTGGACGGCTCCACCGGCACCAGCGGCAGCCGCAGTTCGTTCCCGATCAGCCCCATCGCCGACAGGGCGTACTTGACCGGGCCCGGGTTCGACTCGACGAACAGCGCCTTGAACAGCGGCTGCAGCCGCTCGTGCACGGCGCGCGCCTCGCGCATCCGGCCGGCGCGGCTGTGGTCGGAGAGTTCGCGCATCAGCCGCGGCGCCACCTGGCCCGCCACCGACACGATGCCCTCGCCGCCCACAGCGGCGCAGGCCAGCGTCAGGCCGTCGTCGCCCGAGAGCAGCGTCAGCGTCGTCCGCGTCTTCACCTGGCTCATCTGGTCGAGGTCGCCCGAGGCCTCCTTGACCGCCTTGACGTTGGCGAGGTCCTGCACCTGCGCCAGCGTCTCGGGCCTGGTGTTGGTGCCGGTCCGCGAGGGCACGTTATAGAGGAGCAGCGGCAGGCGCGTGCTCTCGGCGACGGCGCGGAAGTGCGCCACCTGCCCCTTGGGCGTGGGCTTGTTGTAGAACGGGGTCACCACCATGGCGCCGTCGAGCCCGAGTTCCTCGGCGAGGCGCGTGTTGGCGATCGAGTCGGCGGTCGAGTTGGTGCCGGTGCCGGCCACCACCCAGGCGCGGCCGCGCGCCTGCTGGTGCACGAACGCCCACAGCGTCCGGCGCTCCTCGAACGTCGTCGTGGCCGCTTCGCCCGTCGACCCCGAGACCACCAGCCCCTCCACCCCGCCCGCGATCATGTGCTCGACGAGCTTCGCCGCCGAATCCAGGTCGAGCGCCCCCTGGCGGAACGGCGTCACCATCGCGACCGACAGTCCTTCGAACATGCGACCTCCCCTAGCTGGCGCGCGCGGACCCGGCGGACTCCCGCCAGGTGCCCGCGAACACGGTCTCGGCGGGGCCGGTGAGCGTGGCCTCGAGCCCCGCCTCCCCCCGCTCGACTTCCACCTCCAGGTCGTCCCCTCCGCGCGTGCGGACGATCACGCGGGATCCCGCGCCCGCCTCGAGCATGGCCCAGCGCGCGCACGCGATGGCCCCGCTGCCGCAGGCGAGCGTCTCGCCCTCGACGCCGCGCTCGTAGGTCCGCATGGCCACGCGGCCGTCCGCCTGCAGGGCGACGAAGTCCACGTTGGCGCCCGCGGCGCCGAGCGCGTCGTGCCGCCGCAGCACCGGCCCCCACTCGTCCAGCGGCACCGCGTCGAGGTCGTCGGCCGGCAAGACCAGGTGCGGCACCCCGGTCGTCAGCAGCCGGCCCTCGAACGTGCGGCCGAGCGCCGGCAGCGAGATCCGGCGGCCGTCGTCGAATGCGCCGAATCGCAGCGCGATGCGGCCGTCGGCGAGGGCGCGGCCGTGCTTCTCGCCCACCGCGGTCGCGAACCGCACCCCGCCCGGGCCGCCGAGTCCGAGGTCGAGCGCGAAGCGCACCAGGCAGCGGGCGCCGTTGCCGCAGAACTCGGCCGCCTCGCCGTCGGCGTTGAAGTAGCGCATGGCGAAGTCCAGGCCCTCGGCGCGCTCCAGCAGCAGCACGCCGTCGGCGCCGATGCCGCGCCGGCGGTCGCACAGGCGCGCGAACAGCGCGGCCGGCGAGGCGGGCAGGAACGGAGCGCGGTGGTCCACGACCACGAAGTCGTTGCCCGCGCCGTGCATCTTGGTGAACGCGATCGCGGCCGGCATCACTCCCCCCCGCCGGGCCGCCGCAGGGTGAAGGCGAGCCCCTCGACCACGCCGGCCGGCGTCACGGTGACACGAGTCTCCTCGCTGGCCGGTTCCTCGTCGCGCTTCCAGATGCGGTCGCGGTCGAAGTCACGGAACGCCCGGACGCGGTAGGCGCCGGGGTCGAAGCGGAAGTCGAAGGCGCCGCGGTCGGGGACCTCGTAGAGCAGCCGACGCGTGGAGTCCGCCTGCGAGATCACGATCAGCCGCAGCGCGCCGCGCTCGTCGCCGAGCGAGTCGATCACCATGCCGCGGACCTGCCCCGGCGCCCGCGGGTTGACCACGCGCAGCGTCACGCCGGCGGCGACGGGGGCGGACGCGGTGATCTCGATGGTCGTGTCGGCGGGCGCCAGCAGGTCGGTCGCGGGCTCGAACGAGCGGTTTCGATTGAGGTCCACGAACGCCCACAGCCGGTAGCGGCCCGGGGCCGCGAGCCCCCCGATGCGGAACTCCCCCTGCACGTCGGCGAGCCCGAGGGCGAGGAAGTCGCGGGCCGTGCTGTCGGGCGCGTCCCCTTCCGGGTAGCACCACAGCGCCGTGCCCGGCACGGCGAACCCCACGGCCTCGACCTTGCCCTCGATGGCGCCCGTCGGGAACTCGGGTCCCGTGGTGAACACCACCGCGCGTCCGCTCACCATGGCGTTGCCGTGGCGGTCGCGCGCGCCGTTGCCCACCGACAGCGTGTAGGCGCGGTCGGCGGCGAGCGACTCGGCCAGCACCAGCGTGAGCGTGCGGGCGCTCCAGCGACGCTGCCGTATCTCGACCGGCGGCGCCAGGGACACGGCGTCGCCGGTGCTCCGCGGCTCCATGCCCTCGCTGAACGTGAGCGTCAGGCGGGCGTCGCGCGGCACGCCGCTGGCGCCCGAGTCGGGCCACACCTCGGTCAGCCGGGGCGCGATCAGGTCCGGCGGGCCGCCGCTCGGGGGGCCCTTCTTGGCGCACGCGCCCAGCGCGAGCGCCAGCGCCGCGCCCAGCGCCAGCTCACGCGCGCGGATGGGCCTGGGCATACGCCTTCTGCAGCCGCGTCCGGGTGACGTGCGTGTACACCTGAGTGCTCGAGAGCGAGGCATGGCCGAGGAGTTCCTGGATGGCGCGCAGGTCGGCGCCTGCATCGAGCAGGTGCGAGGCGAACGAGTGCCGCAACGCGTGCGGCGTGACGCCGAGGCCGCCGGCGACCTGCGCCAGCCGCCTCGCGACGATGCGCTGCACCGTGCGGCCCGCCAGCCGCCCGGACCGCCCGGCGAACGCCGGCTCGTCGCGCGGCGCGGACGTGCGTCCGGCATGCGCCCAGTGCGCCTCGAGCGCGGCGAGCGCCCGCTCGCCGACCGGCACGACGCGCTCCCGCCGCCCCTTGCCCCGCACGCGCAACAGCCGGGCGCCGCGGTCCACGTCGCCGTGGTCGAGCCCGACGATCTCGGACAGCCGCAGGCCCGCCGAGTAGAGGCATTCGAGCAGGGCGCGGTCGCGCGGCGCCTGCGGGTCGGAAGCCGCCGCCAGCGCGTCGAGGGCGTCGTTGAGGTCGAGCCGCGGCAGCGTGCGCGGCAGCCGCCGCGAGCGCCGCGGGAACGGCAGGCCGCGCGCCGGATCGGAGGCGAGCACGCCGCGCCGGACCAGGAAGCGGCCGAAGCTGCGCCACGCGGCGAGCGCGCGCGCGGTGCTCGAGGCCGCGTGGCCGCGGCGGTGGAGGTCGCGCATGGCGCGCTCCAGCAGCGGCGCGTCCCATTGCGACGGCGACACCGGGCGGCCCTCACCCGAGGCGGCGTCGAGCACGCGGGTGATGTCGCGGCGGTAGGCGGCCAGCGTGTGGCGCGAGCCCCGCCGCGCCGCGGCGAACTCGCTCAGGAACTGTTCGAGCGCCTCACGCACCGACCGGCTCGGCGGGGAACTTGGACTTGCAGGTCAGGCAGGCGAGATGCACCCCCGACTTGGCCACCTTCTCCACCAGGAACGGGGCGCTGCAGCTGGGGCACGGGGTCGGGCGCGGCCGGTCCCACAGCGCGTAGTCGCACTGCGGATAGCGCGTGCACGAGAAGAACGTCTTGCCCTTGCGGCTGCGCTTCTCGGCGATCTCGCCCTCCTTGCACTGCGGGCACTGGACGCCGACGGTGAAGGGCTTGGTGAACTTGCACTCGGGGCGCCGCTCGCAATGGATGTAGCGGCCGTAGGGGCCGTTGCGCGCCACCAGCGCGGAGCCGCACAGGTCGCACGTGCCCTCGACCGGCACCGGCAGCTCGCTCAGGTCGAGCGGCTGCGTGTGCTTGCAGTCGGGGTAGCCCGGGCAGGCGAGGAACGCGCCGTTGCGGCCGAACTTCTTGACCAGCTGGTGCTTGCCGCAGGACGGGCAGGTGATGTCGGTGGGCTGCTGCAGGCTCGCCTTGATCTCCTTGGCCTTCTTCTTGGCCACCTCGAGATCGCGGCTCAGCGGCGTCCACAGCTCGCGCACCACCGTCTGCCACTCGCGCTTGCCCTCCTCGACCTCGTCGAGTTCCGCCTCCATGTCCTTGGTGAACTCGACGTTGAACACGTCGTTGAAGGTGTCCACCAGCAGCTTGGTCACCAGCATGCCGAGGTCGGTGGGCTTCAGGCTGCGGCCCTCGCGCTCGACGTAGTCGCGCTTGGTGATGGTGGTCACGATCGTCGCGTAGGTGCTCGGCCGGCCGATGCCCTCCTCCTCGAGCGTCTTGATGAGCGAGGCGTCGGTGTAGCGCGGCGGCGGCTGCGTGAAGTGCTGCGACGGGCGCAGGGCCGACTCCTCGTCGGCGAGCGGTTCCGAGGCGATGCGCAGCGCCATGCCGAGCGCGAGCGCCGGCAGGCGGCCCTCCTCGGCCTCCTCGTCCTCGTCGCGCCCCCACACCTTGAGCCAGCCCGGGAATCGCAGCACGGTGCCCGAGGCGCGCATGCCGAGGCGGCCCGCCTCGATGTCCACGGTGGTGAGGTCGTGCTCGGCCGGCGTGGACTGCGAGGCGACGGCGCGCTTCCAGATGAGGTCGTAGAGCTTGAACTGCTCGTCGGTCAGGAACGGCCGCAGCGACGCCGGCGTGCGCTCGACCGAGGTCGGGCGGATGGCCTCGTGCGCGTCCTGCGCGCTCTTCTTGGTCTTGTGGGCGTTGGGCTTCTCGGGCACGTACTCGGCGCCGAACTCGCGCCCGAGCCATGCGCGGATCTCGGCCAGCGCCTCGTCGGAGAAGCGCGTCGAGTCGGTG
>CAZMQP010000178.1:0-5458 GCA_964568385.1 uncultured bacterium | reverse complement strand
GGCGCCTCGATCGCCGGCCACGCCTCGCGGAAGGCGCGCGCGAGCGGGTGCTGCGAGTGCTGCTCCAGCGCGAGCACCAGCGGCCGCACCTCGTCGGGACCGTCCCACGAGGCGAGCGCCGCGCGGCCCTCGGTGAGCGTGCCGGTCTTGTCGAGCAGCAGGCGCGACGGTTCCGCCATGCGCTGCAGCGCGTCGCCGCCCTTGATGAGGATGCCGCGGCGGGCGGCGCGCCCGATCGCCACCGACACGGCGAGCGGCGTGGCCAACGCCAGCGCGCACGGGCAGGTCACCACCAGCAGCGCGATGGCGTGGTCGAGCGCGCGGGCGGGATCGGTGCGGGACCACAGGGCGAACGTGATCGCGGCCAGCACCAGCACGGCGGCGACGAACATCGCCGAGAGGCGGTCGGCGAGCTGCACCACCGGGGCGCGGCGTCCGGCCGCACGCTCGACCTCGCGCATCAGCCGTCCGACGCGGGACGCTTCGCCGGCATGGGTGACGCGCACGAGCAGCGGCGAGACGCCGTTGCGGGTGCCCGCGTACACGGCGGCGCCGGGGCCCACGGGCTCCGGGCGGGTCTCGCCGGTGAGCAGCGCGCGGTCCACCTCGGAGTCGCCCTCGACCACGCAGCCGTCGGCGGCCAGCAGGTCGCCGGGCCGGACCTCGAGCAGCATGCCGGGCAGCAGCGCCTCGGCGGGCACTTCGCGCACCGCGCCGCCCTCGCGCACCCGGGCGACCGCCGGGGACAGCGAATGCAGCAGCTCGGTGGAGTCCACCGCCGCGCGCTGCGCGCGCTGCTGTGCGAACCGGCCCACGAGCAGCAGGAAGATCAGCGTCGCCACGCCGTCGAAGTAGATGGGGCCCGAGTCGGTGACGGTGTTGATCGCGCCGCGCACGTAGCCGGCCGCCAGCGCCAGCGCGATGGGCACATCCATGCTGAGCGTGCGCTGGCGCAGCGCCGTCCACGCGCCGCGGAAGAACACGCGGCCCGGCCAGGCGATCGCGGGCGTGACCAGCGCCAGGCTGATCCAGCGGAAGTAGCGTTCGTGCGCCGGCTCCATGTGGCCGAACCACCCCGCGTAGAGCGCGATCGCCACCATCATCACGTTGCCCGCGAGCGCGCCGGCGACGCCGATGCGGGCCAGCATGGCGCGGTCCTCGGCGCGCCGCAGCGCGTCCATCCGGGCGCCGCGGAACGGGTGCGGCGGATAGCCGAGCGAGTCGAGCCGGCGGGCGACGGCGGACAGCGGCAGCGTCTCGGGGTCCCACTCCAGCCGCACGATCGCGCGGGTGAGGTCGAGTTCGGCGCGATGCACCCCGGGCAGCAGCAGCGGCACGCGCTCGACCAGCCACACGCACGAAGGGCAGTGCACGCCCTCCAGGTAGAGCTCGGTGGCGGCCAGGCCGCCGGGCTGCGGCCGCACGTGCAGTGCGTGGAAGGCGGCGTGATCGAACTCGTCGTGACTGCGGCCGCTGGGGCGGACCGCGCCGGGGCGCCGCTCGGGCAGGTCGTAGTAGTGCTCGAGCCCCGCCTCGTGGAGGAGGGTCCACGAGGCCGCGCAGCCGTGGCAGCAGAAGCGCGCCTCCGGGTCGCGCGCCGCCCACGCGCCCGGCACCGGTTCGCCGCAGTGGCGGCAGGCCGGCGCCGGCGCGTCCATCGCCGCATCCGCGGCCGCGGCCAGCTCAGTGGCAGTCATGGGCCGCGGCCTCGGCGTGCGTGTGCCCCGTGTGATCCGTGGGACCGAGCTTGCCGGCCACGGTGAGGAGGCCGATGACCACCAGCGCGGCGGCCGTCACCAGCGGCAGCCGCCGCTCGAGCGGGCCGAGCGCGCGGCGCGCGACGAGCGCCGCGCCCGCCAGAGCCGGCGTCGTGCCGGCCCAGAACGCCAGCATCACGAAAGCGCCGTGCGCCGCGTGCCCGGTGGCGGCGGCGGTGGCGACGAACGCCCACAGGTAGCCGCACGGCAGCAGTGCGGTGGCCACGCCCAGCACCGCCGCGCGCCACTCGGGCGGCCAGGCGCCCAGCCGCCGCACCAGCCGGCCGATGGCGCGGTGGACCGTCACGCCGCCCGGCGCGAGGGCGGGTGCGCCGCGCCACAGGCCCGCCAGCGTCCACACGCCCCACATGACCATGAGCGCGCCAGCGGCGATCGCCGCCGCGCGGTGGATGCCGAACCAGGCGCCCGCGCGCTCGAGGCCCGCGCCGAGCAGCCCCGCGAGAGCGCCCAGCACGAGGTAGCCCGCCAGGCGGCCGGCCTGCCACGCCAGCGGACCGGCCCACGCCCGGCGCTCCCCTTGCGTGCGCGCGACGAAGCCCACGAAGCCGCCGCACATGACCACGCAATGGACGCTGCCCACGAGGCTGGCCACGAACACCGATGCGGCGAGGGCGATCATCCCGCCACCGCCTCGGCGTGCACCGACATCGGCACCACCACGCCGTCGCGCCGCACTTCCAAACGCAGCTCCCAGCGTCCGGCCCAGCGCACGGGCAGGCGCCGCTCGAAGCGTCCGGGCGCGACCGCCGGAAGGGCGGCGGTGAGCGGGTGGCGCGCATGCGCGTTGTGGATCGCCACCAGCGACAGCGTCACGCCCTCGACGGGCGCGCCGTCGCGGTCGAGGAGCCGCACCACGACATCCGCCTGTCCGTCGGCCGCGAGCGGCCCGATCGAGGCCTCCAGGCTCCAGCCCAGGTCCACCGCGCGCTGGCGGGCGGCCGCGGTCGAGTCCCACGCCACGGCCTTGCGGTAGTAGTCCGGCTCGACCGTGTTGGCCTCCTCGTCGCTGGCGGCCCACATGAACACGAGGGTGCCGATGACGTTGAGCGCCAGCATGCCGACGACGGCGGCGGGCCAGAACCAGGCGGCGCGGGTCATCGCGCCTCCGCGGCGGCCGGGCCGACCAGGCGATAGGGCGCGGACAGCCGCGTGCCGCGGCCGTCGTCGAGCGTGAAGCGCACCTCGCGCACGCCGCGGGGGAACGCGCCCGGGGGGGCCGAGACGAACACCGTCTCGGTGCGGCGGCCGCCGGCGGGCACGGGCAGGGGGTTGAGGGGCGCCACCAGCCGCAGGTCGGCGGCGCCTTCGAGCGCGAGCCGGTAGCCGCGCGGCTCGCCGGAGCGGTTGGCGACGCGCAGCCGGATGGCGTTCACCACCGTGCCGTCGGACTGCACCGTGAACGGCGAATCGGTGGCGCGCAGCACGGTCAACTCGGCGCCCGCGCGCGAGCCCAGCTGCCATGCGAACAGGCCGAGCGCCACCGCCAGTGCGAGCGGATACAGCAGCACGCGCGGCCGCATCCAGCTGCCGCCCTGGCCCTCGAAGCCGTCGCGCGAGCCGTAGCGGATGAGCCCCTTGGGCCGGCCGGTGCGCGCCATCACCGCGTCGCAGGCGTCCATGCACTGTGTGCAGTGGATGCACTCCATCTGCAGGCCGTCGCGGATGTCGATGCCGGTGGGGCAGGTCTGCACGCACATCCCGCAGTCCACGCAGTCGCCCGAGGCGGCGGTCCGCTTCACGCCGGGCGCGCGCGGCTCGCCGCGGTTGCGGTCGTACCCCACGATCAGCGAGCGGCGGTCGAGCAGCACGGACTGCAGGCGGCCATAGGGACAGGCGACGAGACAGGTCTGCTCGCGGAACCACGTGAAGTCGATGAAGATCGCCGCCGTCGTCCCCAGCATGACCAGGAACGACGTCGGGTGTTCGAGCGGCGAGCGGCGCACCCACACCGCCAGCTGTTCGATGCCGACGAAGTAGGCGAGGAAGGTGTGCGCGAGGAACAGGGCCAGCACGCCGTAGGTGGCGACCTTGGCGAGACGGCGCGGATCGAGGTGGCCGCGCAGGCCCATCTGATCGAGCCGCACCGTGCCGCGCGGTCCGCCCTCGAACAGGCGTTCGATCGGGCGGAACAGGAACTCCATGAACACGGTCAGCGGGCAGCCCCAGCCGCACCACACCCGGCCGAACAGCGCGGTGAGCAGGAAGATGGTGACGCCGATGCTCACGAACCCGAGCATGAACAACAGTGTCTCGGTGGGCAGGAACGTGGTCCCGAGGATGGTGAACTCGCGCCGCGGCAGGTCGAGCAGGACGAGCGGCTTGCCGTTGAGGCGCAGGTACGGGATCAGGAAGAACAGCAGCATCAGCCCGTAGGCCACGGCCTGCCGCGCCCGGAGCCACGGCCCCTTCGAGGGGCGCGGCCGGATCCAGCGGCGCGAGCCGTCCACGTTGAGCGTGGACAGCACGCGCTCATCCGCCTGCAGCACGCGCAGCCCGGACGGCGGGGCGCCTGCGGGCGTCCTCGCTCCGGCCTCCCCGGGCGCGCGCGACGGGCTCACCGTCCGGGGTGCTCCGAGGCCGCGTCGCCG
Organism: uncultured bacterium; assembly: GCA_964568385.1. Taxonomy (GTDB): domain Bacteria; phylum Eisenbacteria; class RBG-16-71-46; order RBG-16-71-46; family RBG-16-71-46; genus CADEFY01. Next base: position 1,092 of record CAZMQP010000178.1, on the reverse strand, counting down.
TCGTCCGCATCCACCACGGCGTGGCCGCCCTCGTACTCCACCTTCACGCCCTGCGGTTCCTTGGGGGACGCGGGGCGCGTGCCGTGCAGCGTGGCCACGTAGGCCGACAGCGCCATCACCTCGTCGTGGCCCAGCACCGCGTCCCAGCCCGGCATCCCCTTGTCGAGCACGCCCTCGGCGATGACCCGGTGGATGTCGGTGATGCGGGCACCGTGGATCCAGTGGTCGTCGGTCAGGTTGGGTCCGATGCCGCCGCCGCCGTCCGCGGCATGGCAGGGCATGCAGGTCGAGGCGAACGCCGTCCTGGCGGCCTCCATGCGCGCCGGGTCGCCGGTGAGCGCCCAGAGCGCGTCCGGCGTGACGTCGGCGGCCTGGCGGGCCGCCGCCGCGCGCGCGGCGCCGTAGCGGGCTTCGGCCTGCGCCATCTCGGCCTCGTACTGGGCGATGCGGCCCCGGCCGCTGCCCAGGCCCGGGATGACGTTCACGACATACAGCACGCCCCACACGATCGTCACCCAGAACATCCACACCCACCAGCGCGGCATGGGGTTGTCGTACTCGCGGATGCCGTCGGCGTCATGCTCGAGCAGGCGGTCCGCACCAGGCTCCTTGCGAGGATCGTCAGGCGCGCTCATGAGCGGTCTCCCGGGTGGGGGTCGGCGGGGACGTCGTCCTCGAGCGGCAGCCGGCTCACGCGATCGAGTTCGGCGCGATCGGACGAGCGGAACGTGCGCACCAGGACGGCGACGAAGGCGGCGAGGAAGAGGATCAGCGCGATCTCGGCGTAGGCCGAGAGGCCGGCGTGGCCCATGATGTCGGAGAGCTTCATGTCAGCGCCCTCCCGCCGGAGCCGTGGTGGCGGCCGTGGGCCCCGCCGCCTTGATGTCGGTGCCGAGCCGCTGCAGGTAGGCGACGAGCGCCGAGATCTCCTTGTCCTCGAGCCCGGCCGGGCCGCCCTGCGCCGCGACCTCGGCGGCGATGCCGCGCGCCTGCTCGCGGGCCATCTCGGGGGCGCGGTGCACCGCGTCGCCGTAGGGCACGCCCAGCATGGCCATGGCGTCCACGCGCTTCTGGATCGCCTCGAAGTCGAGG
>CAZMQP010000177.1:338-5528 GCA_964568385.1 uncultured bacterium | reverse complement strand
CGGCAGCGGTCCGATGAAGCCCGGGCTGCCGGGGGCGGACGCCGCCGGGCGCCATGGCGAGCGTGAGATGCCGACACGGTGGATGCCGCTGCCGGCCTCGCCGCTCTCGAACGAATCGTCGAGCCACAGGCCGCCCGCCGTGGCGCCGGCGCCGAAGCTCGCACCGCTCGCGCGCTCGTCGCCGCCGCCGAGGTCCTGCCGCCACCCCGCCCGCAGCGACCCGCGGCCGCGCAGCGCCCACTCGGCGCCCGATCGCAGCTGCCGCTCCCCCGCGGCCGGCGCGAGCACGTCGGCCGCGAACGTGAGCCCGGTGGACTCGTGCACCAGCGCGAGGCCGGCGCCGAACGTGGCGGGCATGCGCCAGCGCTGCCCCTCCCAGTCCATGCCGCCGCCGAAGTCCTGGCCGGAGACCGCCGCGCGCAGCACTCCGAGGCGCGCCTGCGCGCCGAGCCCGAACGAGAGGCCGTTGCCGTGCACCTCGCCGATGTGCTCCCCCACGTAGCGTGCGGTGCCGCCCACGGCGAGATGCGCGCCCAGCGGACGGGCGAGATGGATGCCGAGCGCCAGGCTCTGCGCCGTGAACGTGCGCGTCGGCTGGTTGGCCGCGTCGCGGCCCTCGATGTCGCCCTCGGCATGATGGAGCGCGCTCAGTCCCCAGCGCACGCCGCTCGCGTGCAGGCCCCCGAGCGAGGCCCACGACTGCTGACGGCCGGCCTCGAGCCCCGCGTGCGCGATGGCCCAGCGCGTCTCGGGAAGCGAGGCGAGCGCGGCGGCGTTCCACATGGCGCTGGGCAGGTCGGAGCCGCTCGCGAGGCCGGCGCCCCCCATCGCGTTCCAGCTCGGGGCGCCGCCCGACTGCAGGAAGCTCGCCGCCCGCGTGCCGGCGCCCTCGGCGTCGGCACGAGAGAGCGAGGGCGCGAGCAGGACCGCGAGTCCCGCCATCGCGGCGGCGATCGGTGCGCGCATCCGTGCGCGGGGCCGCATGCTAGGGCAGCCTCGCGAGTCGGATCGAGTGCCGGACGCCATCGTCGGCCACGAGGCGCGCGTGGTAGACCCCAGGCGCGCAGAGCCGCCCGGCGTCGTTGCGGCCGTCCCACTCGAACTCCATGAGGCCGGGCGCGCGCCGCACGCCCTCGAGCCGCCGCACCCGTGTGTCGGAGGCGTCGCGCACCTCGATCACCGCCACGGCGGCGGCAGGGGCCGCGACCGGGATGCGCTGCCGCTCGTCGGCACGGGCGGGATTGGGATAGGCCGGCATCAGGCGCCAGTGGTCGGGCACCGCGGAGGCGACGTCCACCGTGACCGCGCGCGAGCGGGGACTGACGTTGCCGCGCGAGTCGTAGGCCGCCACCTGGTAGACGAGCACCGGCGCCAGCGGCAGCCGCTGGTCGAGGAACTCGGTCTGCAGCCGGTCCACCCGGCCCGCCTCCTCCCATGGCCCTTGCACCGTCGGCGAGCGGAAGACGTAGTAGCCCGCGAGGTCCGGCTCGGAGTTGGCGCGCCACGACACGCGCACCATCTTGCCCTCGTCCTCGGGAACAGCGGCCACGCTCGCGGGGGCGTTGGGCGGGGCCGTGTCGAGCTGGCCGTCCCAGCGCAGCACGTTGGAGAGCCCCGACCAGTTACCGGCTTCGTCCACGCTGCGCACGCAGAACCAGTAGGTGGTCGCGGCCGCCAGCCCGCGCACGCGCATCGTCTGCCACGTGGCGGCGGGGCCCGGCGTGGGCGGGCCGGGGACGACCTCCGCGAGCGCGAAGTCGGCCTCGGTGACGATGGGCACGAGCGACTGCCGCACTTCGTAGGCGGCGGCGGTGCCCAGCGTGCCGTCATCGCCCGGGGCGGTCCAGTGGAGCCGGAGCGAATCGGTGCCCGCCGTCTGCGCGTGCGCCGGAAGGGCGCACGCGCACACGAGGGCTGCGAGGGGACCGAGTCGGCGGACTGCGCGCGCGCGCCCGGTCCCCAGCATCCTACCGGGACGACCGCGGCGGCGGCGTGACGGCCGCGCGCGCGGAGTGGAGCCAGACCCATCCGACCGTGAGGTCGGCGATCGTGGCGGGGGCCTTGGTGTCCGGCGTCGTCACCGAGGGCACGTTGGAGAGCGCCGAGGCGTTCCCCGCGTCATCGGTGACCTTGGCCGCGAAGTAGTAGGTGACCTGCCGCGACAATCCGGTGACCTGGAGCGACTGGATCGTGCCCGGCGCCGCGGGCGCCGGCTCGCCGCTCACCTGGGTCGCCGAGGCCCAGTTGGCCGCGGTGATGGGTGACGTCGAGTAGCGCACGTCATGGGACGTGGCCGTTCCGGTCAGCGAGTCGTCGCCGGTCGCCGCCCATTGGAGCGTGACCGACTGGTCGGTCGAGCCCGAGATGGAGAGCGCCAGCGCCGCGGGGCGCACCACGTCCGGGGCGGTGGCGGTGGTTCGCGTCACGACGTTGGAGACGCCGGCCCAGTTGGGCACGTCGTCCGCCGTCTTGATGGCGAACCAGTACGCCGTCGCCGGCGAGAGCCCGGTGATCTGGACGCTCTGGCTGGTGCCGGGCGCGGCCGGAGCGGGCACACCGGACGTCCAGCGCGTGGCCGACGCGAAGTTGGCCGCGGTGATGGGCGACGTGGCGTAGCGGATGTCGAACTGCGAGGCGGTGCCGGTCAAGCTGTCGTCCCCCGGAGTCGTCCAGGACAGGGTGACGCTGTTCCATGCCTGCTGGGCATGGCCCACTGAGACGGACACCGTGACGGACACGATGACCGCCGCGAAAACGACGGACCAACGGCGCATGAACGCTGCCTCCGAGACGCCGCCCGGGAGGGAGGGGCGGCATCCACCGCGAGATGCATGAGCGAGGTGCAGAGCGAGGCCGCGCGCAATCGCTGCCGCGGGCGTCTTCGACTCCGGGCTCGGCTTGACTCGACACGGAGTTCACCGAGACCGCCGGGCGCTGTGCACGAGATGTGCCCGCGTCCGGCCTCGAGCATGGGCTCACGAGGAGATGGCGTTCGTGGACCGCACGGATGCGTGACGTCCGCGTGGTCCTGTACCGATGGATCCGCTCTCGTGGGGAGAGTCCTGCTGCTGCGCATCGTGCGACATGCGGTCCGCTCGATGCCGGAGTGCAACGAAGGGCGACCTTCCCTGTCGCGGCACGGGGCCCCTCGGGGGCCGCACTCCTCTGGAGGCTCACGGGGAGGGCAGACCCATCCTTGGGCGTGGGACCCGGCCCGAAACCGGGTGACACACGCCGCGCACTATAGGGGAGCGCCGCAGCCGATGCCAGCGCGGAAATGCGCCAAACCGAAGGGATTGACCGCGGCCCCGCACGCTCCCTATCCTCATGTGCGACTTGGCATACTCGGACCGGCCGTGGTCTCCCCTCCCCGCCCGACCTCGGCCCTCCCGGGCCTGCGCACCCCTCGTCCGGCTGCGCACGCGCTGGTGACCCTCACCCGTGCGGTCCGTCCTGTCTCGATTGGAGCGTCCTCCCGGTGACCCCGCAGGCACTCGAGCGCGATGCCGTCCTCCGCCGCGCGGTGGAGGCCCGGGCCTCCGACCTGCTGCTGACGGTCGGTCACCCGCCGATGGTGCAGGTCGCCGGGCGGCTCGCTCCGCTGGCGGGGTTCGAGCCGCTCACGCCGGTCTCGGCGCGGCGGCTGTGCGAGAGCTTCCTCACCCCGGCGCTGCACGAGCGCTTCCTGCGCGACCTTGAACTCGACACCCGGCATCACGTGCCCGGGCTGGCGCACTTCCGCACCAACCTGTTCATCCAGCGCGGCCACTGGGCGGCCGCCATCCGCATCGTGCCCAATCGCATCCCGCTGCCCGAGGACATCGGCCTGGCGCCGCACGTCGTCGAGCGCCTGCTCGCGATCACCAAGGGCCTCGTGCTGATCACGGGACCGACGGGCGCCGGCAAGTCCACCACCATCGCCTCGCTGCTGGAGCAGGTGAACGTGCACGGGCCGGCGCGGCACATCGTGACGATCGAGGACCCCATCGAGTTCATCTTCGAGGCCAAACAGGCGGTGTTCGAGCAGCGCGAGGTGGGCGTGGACACGCGCACCTACGCGCGCGGGCTGCGCGGCGCGCTGCGCCAGATGCCGCACGTGATCTTCGTGGGCGAGATGCGCGACCTCGCCAGCATGTCCATGGCGCTCACGGCCGCCGAGACGGGCAATCTCGTCATCTCCACCATGGCGACGCAGTCGGCGCCCCAGACGGTGACGCGCATCATCGACTCGTTCCCTCCCCACCAGCAGTCGCAGGTGCGCGCCCAGCTCGCGAGCACGCTGCGGGCGGTGGTGTCGCAGATCCTGCTGCCGCTTGCCGACGGCAGCGGCCGCGTGGCGGCGCGCGAGTTCATGTTCGTCAACCAGGCGGTGCAGAACCTGATCCGCGAGGACAAGATCCACCAGATCGGCAACGTCATCGCCACCAGCCTGCGCGAGGACATGCTGCCGATGGACGACGCGCTCGGCGAGCTCGTGGACCGCTCGCGCGTCGCGTTCGAGGACGCCTACCCGCACTTCGTGGACGTCGAGAAGCGCACCGCCGTCCAGCGGCGCGCGTTCCGGGTCACCGACCTCGGACGCCAGGAGGCGCGATGACCCCGACCTCCTACCGGCTCAGCACGCGGCGCCTGGGCGAACTGCTCGCCGAGCAGGGGCACCTCACGCTCGACGAGGTCCACCGCGCGCTCGACGAGCGCATGGAGCGCGAGCGGCTCGGGCAGGCGGTGGTGCGCCTCGGGCTGGTCGAGGAGCACGTCATCACCGACCTGCTGGCCACCCAGTTCTCGCTGCCGATCGCCACGCGCGACGAACTGTCGAAGGCGGAGCGCGAGGCCGTGCAGCTGGTGCCCGAGCACCTGGCGCGCGAGTCGCTCGTGCTGGCGCTGCGCCGCGACGGTGCGGTGCTCGAGGTGGCGGTGGGCGATCCGCTCGACGTGGTCTCGCTCGACCACCTGCGCGCGCTGACCGGCGGCTCGCTCAAGGTGTGGCTGGCGCGGCCGAGCGAGGTGCGCGAGGCGATCGACGGCTTCTACTCGGAGCTGCGCGCGAGCGAGCACCTCGGCGCCATCCTCGACAAGATCGACCTCTCGGCCGCGACCGACGACGGCGAGGACGTGGACCTCGCCGCCCTGCGCCAGCAGGTCGAGGACGCCCCGGTCGTGCGTCTGGTCAAACTCATGATCGCCGAG
>CAZMQP010000177.1:0-328 GCA_964568385.1 uncultured bacterium | reverse complement strand
ATGAGGTCATGAAGCCGCCCAAGCACCTGCAGATGGCCATCACCTCGCGCGTCAAGGTGCTGGCGGACCTCGACATCGCGGTGCGGCTGCTGCCGCAGGACGGACGGCTCACCGTGCATCTTCCCGACCGCGAGGTGGACCTGCGCGTCTCGACGCTGCCGACGTCGCATGGCGAGAAGGTGGTGCTGCGCCTCTTCGACAAGAGTGCGTTCGAGCGCCGGGTGCAGTCGCTCGGGCTCGACGACCACGTGCTCGAGAAGTTCCGCCGCGTCATCCGCCAGCCCTACGGCATGGTCCTGATCTCGGGCCCCACCGGGAGCGGCAAGAC
>CAZMQP010000176.1:1752-5539 GCA_964568385.1 uncultured bacterium | reverse complement strand
CCAGCGGAGCGTGTCGGCGTCGGCGACGTTGCCGAGCGAGCGGCTGTCCGAGGGACGCACCGCGCAGCCGCCGAACAGCACCCGCGCGCGCGGCAGCCACACCGCGATGTTGTCCGGCGCGTGCGCGGGCCCCATCGCGAACAACTCCAGCGGGCCGAGCCGCGCGGAGGCGCCCGCGCCGCGCAGGTCCATGATCAGCGTGGCATGGCGCGCGTCGTCGAGGCTCAGCCGCAGGTGCGTGGCGGGCGAGACGTGGAGCGGGATGCCGCGCCGCGCCAGCACGCGGGCGCCGCCGACGCGGTCGTCGTGCGCGTGCGTGCCGATCGCGGCGGTCACCGGCCAGGCCATCGCGGTGTCGGCCCACGCCAGCAGCGCCTCGGTCAGCGTGTCGCCCCACGCCGTGTCCACCAGCAGCAGGCGGTCCCCGTCGCGCACCAGCAGGCCGTTGGAGGAGACGCGCGTGCCGCTCTCGAGCCGCCGCCACGAGCGGTGGCGCCAGACGCCGTCGGCCAGCGGCAGCACCTCGAGGTCGGGCGTCACCGCGACCGGCGCCGTCGGCGGCGCGGCCCGCACCGGCCCGGCGGCGGCGGCGAGCGCCGCGAGCCCCGCGAGGACCGCCAGCACGGCGGCCCGTCCGCGCCCGGGCCGGCGCATCACACGGCGACCTTGCGCCGCACGTTGCGCGCCGGCGGCGCCTTGCCGGCGGGGGCATCGGCCTTGACCTCGAAGTCCACGATGGTGCCCTCCGAGAGTTCGCCGAAGCGCGAGCCGTCGCTGATGTCGCTCTCGTGGAAGAAGTACTCGCCGCCGTCCCACTCGCCGCAGCCGTCCACCTCGATGAACCCGTAGCTCTTGTCCATGCGCCGGTGCTTGACCACGCCCGAGAGCAGCGTGTCCACCGGCGCCCAGTGCGGCTCGGCGTCGGCCGCGCCATTGGCGGCGGGAACGGGGCCCGGTGCGCCGACGGCGGTGGACGAGGCGGCGCGCTCGTAGCGCTGGCGGCCGTAGGCGTCGCGGCACGCGGGGCAGTAGAAGCGCTCGCCGCGCTTGGGGTAGTAGGTGGTGGTCACCTTGCGGTCGCCCTCGTGGATGGGGGACTGGCAGTCGAGCAGGTGCGGCTCGTAGCGCCGCGCCAGGCGCGGCAGCAGGTCCTCGAGCCAGATCAGGTCGAGGTCGCGCACGCGCGCCTTGTCGGCCGCGTCGGTGTACTCGCCCGAGCAGGCGCCCTGGATGCTGGCGATGGCGACCCGCTTGCCCAGCCGGCGCACGCTCTGCAGCACCGGCTTGAAGTCCTGGTCGCCGAGCACGGCGATCGCCACGTCGTAGGCGTTGGGCATCGCCGCACTGAACAGCATGGACGTCGCCAGCGCGATGTCCACGCACTTCTCCTTGGGCTCGAACGTGTCGGCCGGGTCGCGGTCGGCCTTGCGCAGCCGCTTGCCGCGGAAGTCGATCGGGAACGCCTCGACCTCGTAGTGGTGCTGCTGGCGCAGCATCGAGAAGAAGTGCAGCCGCCGCTGCACCGGCTCCTTGTCGCGCGGGTCCGCGTGGTCGGCGTAGCTGCCGAACAGGTGCGTGCGCACCACCGTGTACTCGGTGTGTCCGAGCTGCCGCGCCACCTCGGCCGCGAGCACCTGCGGCAGCTTGCCGAAGTCGAGCACGAAGCTCGGCTCGCGCGAGGCCTCGACGAGGCGTGAGGTGTTGGAGTAGAGCCACGTGCCATCGATGAACAGCATGAACTTGATCATGCGAGCACTCCTCGGTCGGGGCGAGCGATCACAAGGCCCCTCGTGCTACACGTGCCGGATGCCCAGCTCCTTCAACTGGTCGGGATCCGGCTCGCTGGGCGAACCGTCCATGAGATTGGTGGCGGAGGCGGTCTTGGGGAAGGCGATGACGTCGCGGATCGAATCACGGCCGCCCATCAGCATGATGACGCGGTCGAGCCCGATGCCGATGCCGGCGTGCGGCGGCGAGGCGAACCGGTAGGCCTCGAGCAGGAAGCCGAACTTCTCGTGCGCCTGCTCCTTCGAGAGCCCGATCACCTTCATGACGCGCTCCTGGATGTCCGGGCGGTGGATGCGCACCGAGCCCGAGCCCAGTTCGTTGCCGTTGAGCACGAGGTCGTAGAGCTGCGCCAGCACCCGGCCGGGGTCGGTCTCGAGCAGGTCGAGGTGCTCCGGATTGGGCATGGTGAACATGTGGTGCTTGGGCTCCCAGCGGCGCGCGTCCTCGTTGTACTCGAACAGCGGGAACTGCCGCACCCACAGGAACCGCCAGTCCTGCGCCGTGCCGGTCGCGCCCGCCAGGCCGCGCTGCTCGAGCTCGGCCTGGCCGAGATGCGAGCGCAGCACGCCGAGCGCCTTGCAGGTGCGCTCCCACGGCCCGTTGGTGAACACGACGGCGTCGCCCTCGGCGGCGCCGACCCGCGAGTAGAACTCATCGAGCAGGGCGCCGGGGAAGATGACCTGCTGCTTCTCGCGGTCGGCCGCCTGCACCTTGAAGAAGGTGAGGCCGCCCGCCCCGGCGGCCTTGACGATGTCCTCGTACTTGCGCAGCTGCGTGCCCGAGATGCCGGCGCCGCCCGGCAGCCGGATCGCCACCGCGACGCCGCCCGGGGCCTTGGCGCCGTTGGCGATCACGTTGCGCGGCGACTGCGCGCACAGCTCCGTCACGTCGGTGAACGTGAGTCCGAAGCGCAGGTCCGGCTTGTCGGAGCCGTAGGTGCGCATGGCCTCGTCGTAGGTGATGCGCGGGAAGGGCGTGGGCACGGTGACGCCGAGGCACTCCTTCCACAGCGAGGCGAACAGCCGCTCGACCGCGTCGAAGACGTCGTCCTCGGTGACGAAGCTCATCTCGAGGTCGATCTGCGTGTGCTCGGGCTGGCGGTCGGCGCGCAGGTCCTCGTCGCGCAGGCATCGCGCCAGCTGGAAGTAGCGGTCGGCGCCGGCGATCATGAGCGTCTGCTTGTAGAGCTGCGGGCTCTGCGGCAGCGCGTAGTAGCGGCCGTGATGGACGCGGCTGGGCACGACGTAGTCGCGCGCGCCCTCGGGCGTCGTGCGCACCAGCAGCGGCGTCTCGATCTCGAGGAAGCCCTCGGCGCTCAGGAACGTGCGCGCGGCCATCGCGGCGCGGTGGCGCAGCGCCAGCATCGAGGCGATCTCGGCGCGCCGCAGGTCGAGGTAGCGGTACTTGAGGCGCAGGTCCTCGCTCGCCAGCATGTGCTCCTCGTTGACCTGGAACGGCAGCGGATCGCACGCCGACAGCACCTTGAGTTCGCGGGCGTCGAGCTCGATCTCGCCGGTGGCGATCTCACGGTTGACCGCGTCGGCCGGCCGCATGGCCACCACCCCGCGCACCGCGATCACGAACTCGTTGCCGAGGTGCGAGGCGCGCTCGAGCAGCGCGGCGCCGCCGGACTCCGGCCGGAACACCACCTGCGTCAGCCCGTGCCGGTCGCGCAGGTCCACGAACACGACGCCGCCGTGGTCGCGCGAGCGGTGCACCCAGCCCATGAGCGTGGCCGTGCCCCCGGCGTCCGCCGCGGCGAGCGCCCCGCACGTGTGACTGCGCCGCCAGTCCCCGATGCCCTCCAGCGTGTGCTCCACCTCACGTCTCCTGGGATGGGAGGATGGCCCGCAGCGTCTCGGCGAGGCGGTCGACCGCCACGGCCTGCTGCGCGCCCGTCTTGGAATCCTTGAGTGCCACGATGCCCTGCTTCCACTCGTCCTCGCCCACGATCAGCAGCACGCGGGCGCCGGACTTGCCGGCCGCCTTCATCTGCGCG
>CAZMQP010000176.1:1406-1742 GCA_964568385.1 uncultured bacterium | reverse complement strand
CCGGGGGCGCGGTCCTCGCGGGCCCATTACTTGTGCCCCCCGTCCCCCCGCGACTCGACGTCGGCCTCGACGGCGAACTCGCGCCGCAGCCGGCGCACCAGCGCCTGGGCGGCGGCCCGCGTCGCGTCCATCGCGACCACGCACACGGTATCGGCCGGCGGGGCCGCGGAACCGCGCTCCTCGAGCACGAGCAGCGCCCGGTCGAGCCCGACGGCGAATCCGACCCCCGGGGTCGCGGGACCGCCCAGCATCTCGATGAGGCCGTCGTAGCGGCCGCCCCCGCCGAGCGCGCTCTGGGCGCCCAGCGAGCGGTCGTGCACCTCGAAGGCGGTGCGC
>CAZMQP010000176.1:0-1396 GCA_964568385.1 uncultured bacterium | reverse complement strand
AGTAGTCCAGCCCGCGCACCAGGCCGTGGTCCACCTCGAACCGCACGCCCGCCGCCTCGAGGCCCGCCTGCACCTGCTCCCAGTGGGCGCGGTCGTCGGCATCGAGCAGGTCCACCAGGCGCGGCAGGTCGCCCGCGCGCTCGGCCAGCAGGGCGAGGTCGCCCGGGTCCTTGGTGTCGAGCACGCGCAGCGGATTCTGCTCCAGCCGCCGGCGCGAGTCCTCGCTGAGCCGCGCGGCGTCGGGCAGCAGCTGCGCGCGCAGGGCCTCGCCGTAGGCGCGGCGCGTGGCCGGCTGGCCGACGCTGTTGATGAGCACGGTGAGGTCGCGGAATCCCCACGCCTCGTAGAGGTCCACGAACAACGCGATCACCTCGGCGTCGGCGCCCGGGGCGGCCGAGCCCACGAGTTCGGCGTTGAGCTGGCTGAACTGACGGTAGCGCCCCTTCTGCGGACGGCCGTAGCGGAACACCGGCCCCATGCTCCACAGCCGGTGGATGCGCGTGCGCCCGCCGAGCCCGTGCTCGAGGTAGGCGCGCATCACGCCCGCGGTGAACTCGGGGCGCAGCGCCAGGTCGCGCTCGCCGAGGTCCCGGAAGCGGTACATCTCCTTCTGCACCACGTCGCTCGACTCGCCCGCGCTGCGCGCGAACAGTTCGTACTCCTCGAACATGGGGGTGCGGATCTCACCGTACCCGTAGCGCTCGAGCACGCCCTGGGCCCTCGCCTCGGCCCCCCGCCACAGGCGCGTGTCGGCCGGCAGCAGGTCGCGCGTGCCGCGCGGGGCCTGGTGGCGCGCGCTCACGCCGCCGCCTCCGGCGTGTCGCGCCCGAACGCCAGCACCACCAGCTGCGACAGCACGAGGCCGAATCCGTCGGCGTACCAGTCGAACACGGTGGCATCGCGCCCCGGCACGGTGCTCTGGAACCACTCGTCCCCGGCGGCGACCGCCAGTCCGAGCGTGAGCGTGAGCAGCGCCGCCGCCGTGATGCTCCGCCACGGCCAGCTGCGGCGGATGGCGCGCGCCAACAGCACGCCGAGCACGGCGTACTCCGCCAGATGGAGGAGCTTGTCCGCGTGCTGGAACGTCAGCGGAGGCGCCAGCCGCGGCTGCGCGCTGAGGGCGAAGATCAGCCCGACGTAGGCGAACACGGGCAGCCAGTGGACTCCCGCCACGCGGGCACCGCCTGCTCGCTCCACCCTCGCCATCATGCTCCTCCCTGCGTGCCCTCGGATCCCGGTCGAGCGCGGCAATCTACCACGCTGCCGCGCGCCGCCGCACGCGGGCGCTTGACGCGGCCGGAGGCGCTGCGTATCGTGCCCGGCCTTGCGCGCGCCGAGGTGAGAACGGCCCTCCGGTGTGCGTTGCGCGCCCGTAGCTCAACTGGCAGAGCAACTG
>CAZMQP010000175.1:0-5556 GCA_964568385.1 uncultured bacterium | reverse complement strand
TGCGAACGGGTCGAAGTCGCCCGGCTTGAACGCTCTGCCCTTCCGGGGGTCGCGGTGGGCGTTGGCGATGAGCGCCATCAGCGCCGAGGCCCGGGTCCACTCGCTCCGCTCGCGCGCGTCGGCCATCGCGAGGAGTTCTCGCAGCGTCAGGTCGGAGGGGTCGATGCCGAGGACGCCGGCGCAGCGCCAGATGAGCCCCCAAGCGTCTCGGTCGCCACTCCCGCCCCCGGCCTCGGAAGTTCCTCCAGCGCCGCGTCGATCGCCCGATCCAGTTCCCCGCCCTCGATCCGCAGCTCGACCAGGTCTCGCGCCCGGTCCATCACCCTCCTCGTCGCGTCCAGCACCCGCCCGAGGCTGCGACGGTCCCTCGGGCTCGGGCAGAAAGACACCAACTCCTCCAGCAGCGCCGCGGTGGCGTGCTCGATAGCGTCGCCCGCCATCGCACGCCCGAAGTCTTCGTCCGACAGGTTCCGCTCTTGTGCCTGCGGCCTGCACGCGGCGTAGAGCACGTCGCACAGGAGGACAGGGTCGCGGATCAGCCGCTCGATCAGGGAGCCGCCCAGGATGTCCATGAGGTCCACGCCGGTCAGCCCGCGGACCCGCTTGAGGGCCGCGACGTTGATCTCGACGGTCCAGTCCCGCTTCTCGTTGTCCGTGAAGGTCTTCAACTCTGGGCCTCCTTACGTTCCGCCGATCCACGAGGGCGCCGTGGCCGAGTACGCGACCTTGGCCGTCACCGACACGGTGAGCGCCTCCTCGAGCGGTTCGCTGCGGCTGAAGTTGGTGATGGCGAAATCCGCCTGCAGCCCCTGTCCCCCGCCCGCGCCCGAGGGCCCATCGAGCACTTGGAAGCCGATGATGGCGTTGGCGAAGAACGCGTTCTTGATGGCGGTGAAGCCCGCATCCGCCGTGTCCCACACCATCTCGAACTCGACCGACGCTTCCTTCAGCGTGGCGGCGGTGGCGCGCCAGCCGTTGTTGGCGCGCGTGGTCGCGTCCGCCTCGCCTGTCTCGAGGGAGAGCGTCACATCGCGGACGTTGGTGAGCTCGGTCCATCCGCCGGCGCCGCCCTGCCCGCCGGTCTTGAAGTTGATCACCGCGTCCATGCCCAGCCGTATCGCCATCGATCACCTCCGCCCCCAGGAGGGGGCCGCCGCTCGACCTACCAAGTCCCGCCGACAATCAACGCCGTGTCCCCCGCCGTGCCCGACACCTCGATCCGGAAAAGGTCCACGCCGACGAACACGTTGGCCACGCCCTTGGCCCAGGTCGCGGGCGTCCCCCCGTCGACCCGCACGAGAGCTGGCTGCGCGTTGGTCGGGCTCATCGTGAGCGTGGCGGTCAGCACCGTCGGCACGTCCGCCAGCCGCTGCCACGCCCCGCTGAGACCGAACGACTTCATATAGATGCTCTTGGCCACGCGCTGCTCCTAGTCGTCCGACCCGATGCCCGTGCTGCCGCTCCCGCCGCCGCCGCCCGTGCTGCTGAAGGCTCGCAGGCGCTTGCCCATGCCCCCGACGATCAGGACGGCGTCCCCACTCGTCCCCGACACCTCGATGCGCGCGAGGTCGACGCCGACGAGGGTGTTGGCGACTCCCGCGGGCCACGGCACGGATGCGCCCCCATCCACTCGGAACTGCACGGGCCGCGTGTTGCTCGGGCTCGTGGTGATCGCGGCCGTCATGACGGTGCGGCTCGCCGCGAGCGGCTGCCATGCCGCGCTGACCGCGATCGACTGGATGAGTATGGGTCGCGGCATGCTTGCTTCAGAACGGTGCCGGGGGGGGTCATCGCCGTGCGCGGTAGGTGAGGGTCAGCACGCTGGTGAACACGCCCATCTGGTCCAGGCGCTCGACCGCGACGAGCGGCTCGTGGGCGAGACTGCGGAAGACAACGTCGGGGAGGCCGTCGAGGCGGCGCCGGCGCAGGTGGTCACCGATCTCCTCGGCGAGGTCCAGCAGCGCGACGACCTGCGCCTCGTCCTGCTGGTCGACCTTGCGCTGCACAGCGATGTCCACGGCAGCGTCGAAGAAGTCCGTCGCTCGGTCGCCCGCCTCGACCGCGATCGAGCGAGGCACGACGGTCACCTTGAGGTCCGTGAGGTCCGCGGGCTCGAACACGGGACGGATGCGACGCTGCGCCTCGAACGCCTCCGAGAACGCCCCCGCGGGCGCGGCGTTGATCGTTGCGGCCACGGCGTCGGCGATGGCGACGGCGAAGCTCACGCTTCCTCCTCGCCGACCAGCGTCGTGTGAATGCGGAACGTGCAGCGGCACGGGTCGGCGTAGCCAAAGACGGGTGCGCCCGAGGAAGAACCGGGGGCGCTCACCTCGTAGACGAAGACGCGACCTGTATCGGCATCGGTCTCGCGCACGCGGTCACCCGCGCGAGGGAGAACCCGCTGGCCACCGAGCAGGAGGTCCACGGCGCGGACGAGGAAGTCGCGCGATTCGGTCCGGCGCACCACGCCTCCAGCCGCCAGGTCGTCGGCCTGCTCGAACACGGTGCGCCCAACGGTCGCTTGTACGTCGACCGCTTCGGCGCCGCGCTGATATGTGACGGTCTTGGTCATGTGCCGATGCCTCTGGTCCTCGAGCCAGCGCGCTCCCATGTCGAGCAGGTCCGCCATCGCGTGTCATTCCGGAGTGATTCCGGGGTCCCTACTGCATGAGCCGAACGCGCACGAGCGTGTCCGCGTCGAGCGCCGCCCTGATCGTCTTGCCGATGAGCTTGTTCGCGCCGCCCGCGGGCGCCGTTGTCGCCTGCTGCGGACCGACAGCCCAGTAGGTGTTCGCGCCAAGCGCGATCGCGGTGCCGCCGCCCACTGCCTTGGGGAAGTCGAACACACCGGTCACCGCGAGCGCGCCCAGGCGGTTGGCCTTGATGTCGATATTGGCGACGCCGACGAGCTCGCCCTGCACCACCACCGCGCCTGCTGCCACATCGGCGCCGGGGGTGTAGTCGATCTCGCCGCCGTCGTGAATGAACCGAGCCATGCGTCACTCCTTGGGTTGCCCGCGGGGATCAGACCTCGCCCTTGCTCTTGACGGCCGCACGCTTGTCCTGCATCGCCACGCCGAAGTCGAAGTAGCCGCGCCACTGCATCCCGAGCGTGTTGAACGAGGTCTCGCCGCTCTCGATGGTGGGCGTGCGCTTGCCGCGCAGGTAGGCGATCTCCATCGCCGCGATGTCCGCCGGGTTGGCGAAGAGGTACCACGCCAGCGCGCTCGAGCCGACGAGGCTCTGCGAGTTGAGGTAGGGGCTCGCCACCGGCTTCCACTTGCCCACATGCGGGTTGCTCGCGGGCTTGGGCTTGCTGGCGACCGTCGTCTCGTTGACCCGCGTCTCGGTCATCAGCTGCTGGGCTGGCACCTTGAGCGAGGTGGGCACGAGCAAGACCGCCGGCGAGACGAGGATCGGCCGGCCGTCCGCGTCCGTCTGGTCGAGGAACTTCTGCTCGCCCAGTGTGAGCGAGTCGATCGACAGCGCCGTGTCCACGCCGGAAATGAAGTTCTTGTTGCCGACGCTGAAGAAGGTCGCGGGGTTGCTCAGCAGCAGCTCGAACACCGCCTCCTCGCGCTTCAGCGCCGACATGCGCCCGATGATCCGGGGGATCTGGAGGAAGGCCCCCAGGTCGTCGTTGATGATCATCTGGCGGGTGAGCGAGATCATCCGCCCAAAGGTCTCGACGCGGTTGGTGTACGCCTCTTCGGTGAGCGTCGCGTGCTTGAGTTCGCCGTCGGGGCCGACCTTCTCGAAGAGCCCGGCGCCAGTGAGCCGGTAGCGCGTGAACTCCTTGAAGTCGTTCACATCCGTCTCGGCGCAGAAGAACGACACCGCGCTCTCGACCGCTTCGTAGGCCGCCAGCATGGCCTTCGTGGCCACATTGGAGAGGATGCCCGAGAGGCTGATCGTCGAGAAAGACCCCGATCCGCCCGCCGAACCGGCCGCTTCGATCAGGCGGCGGTCGGCGGCGAACGCGGCGCGGATCGTCTCGTTGTCCACGCGGCCGAGCGTCGCATGCCCGCCGCTCGCCCGGATGGTCTCGAAGAAGAGCGCGTGCAGGCCGGCGCCTCGGAAGTCGCGCGAGTGCGCCGCCTCCATCGTGCGCTGGTCGAACCACCCACCGACCCGCTTCTCCGGCAGCCCGGCTGACAGGCACAGCGCGGCCTCGAGCGCGCGGACGGACGTGGCGTCGCCATTCCGACGCACGCCGCCACCGGCGAGCTTGGGACGCTCGGCGCGGAGGACTTCGAGTTCGGTCCTCGACCCGTCCCAACCGTCGGCGATTGCGGAGGTTTCGATGTCGGCATGCGAGCCCGCGCAGATGCGCCGCACATCGGCGATGCGCTTGACCTCTGCGGCCGCGTCGGCTCGCAGGCGTGCGACAACATCGGCGTCGCCGCCCTCCCGCTCGTCGAGCGCGGTGGCGACTGCGCCGCCGTCGCGCTCCCCGCCCCCCGCCTCGAACATCGCTCGCATGCTCGTCCGCTGCGCCTCGTTGAGGTCGTTGGCGACGAAGCCCCTCGCCTCGACCCATTGCTCGAATGTCATCGTGTTCTCCGTGACTTGCGCCGCGGCGGATGCCGCCACGCTCGCGCTCGTGTTGTCGTCGGCCCCCAGCGCCACGAACGAGACCTCGCCCAGGACAGCCCTGCGGACGATGTGCGCCGGCCCCTCGAACGTGCCCCCGTTGGCCGCCGCCGACTTGCCCTTGGGGATGAACTCCACGGCTCCAGCCCCGGGAATCGACGCCGCCCCGATCGACGCCTGCCAGGGGAAGCCATTGCGGCTGCTCTCGATGATCTCCCGCGCCACCGGCCCCGCGCCGCTGATGACGCCCGAGACCAACAACCGCGATCCTTCCACCGAGATCGACTCCGTGTGCCCGACGATGAGCGCCCGGTTGTGATCTTTGAGGATGGGCCGGCTCTTGGCGCTGACCTGCAGACCCGTCAGGTCCACCACCACCGGGTGCGGCCAGCCGGGCAGCGCCATCGGCCCGCCCGTGTACGCCGTCATCGAGAATCGGCGCAGCGCCGGTCCGTCCGGCTTGCCGTCTGAAGGCTCGCCGCCCGCGCCGGGCGCCGCCGCTTCGACCCACGCATCGACGGGCGCGCGCAGCCGCAGCTCGCGGCGCCGCTCAGTCGTCTTCGCCATCGTCGGCCCCCTTGCCCACAGGCGTGAGCGTCTGCGTTGCCTCGGCCTCGAGGCCAAGCTCCTTCATCAGCGCGACCTCGCGGGCCCGCTGCCGCAGCTCGTTCTCCCAGTCCCGCCCCTGCCTGGCGTACTCGGCGGCCAGCGTCGTCGTGTGCGAGGCCAACCGCGTCGCCTGCGCGTTCGCTTCCTTGGCCGGGTCGACGTGCTCGTTGCCATCCCAGAACCACTGGTGCGGCGGCGCCTCGCCCGTCGCCGCCAGCGTGCGCAGGCGCAGGGGCAGGAGGTCGGAGACCAGCACGGCCTCGCGCAGCCACGCGGAGAAGAGCCGGTCCAGCACGGCGCAAGCCAGGTGCTCCTGCTCGACGCGCACGCTCTTGAAGTATGTCTGGTGGTCGA
>CAZMQP010000174.1:0-5567 GCA_964568385.1 uncultured bacterium | reverse complement strand
GTCGTGCGCGTGGACCTGCGCGCGCTCGGCGGCTCGGCGCTGACCGCCGACATCGCCGTGCCCAAGGGGCGCGACCCCGCGCACATGGCGGCGGGGATCCCGGTCACCTACGTGCCGGCGCGCAACACCGTCCTCCTCGCGCTCGCGCTCGGCCTCGCCGAGGTGGTCGGCGCCACCGACCTGGTCGCCGGCATGAACGCCGTGGGCTACCCCGATTGCCGGCCCGAGTACATCCGCGCCTTCGAGTCGCTGGCCGCGCTGGCCACCAAGGCCGGCGTCGAGGGCGCCGTGTACCGCGTGCACACGCCGCTCATGACCCTGGGCAAGGCGGGCATCATCCAGCTCGGAACGGCCCTCGGCGTGGACTACGCGCTCACCCACTCGTGCTACGATCCCGCTCCCTCCGGACGCGCCTGTGGCGCCTGCGACTCCTGCCGGCTGCGTGCCGCCGGATTCCGCGAGGCCGGCCTGTCCGACCCCACGCGCTATGCACACCCCTCCGAGGCCTGACGCCATGCGTGTCGAGCTGACCCGCGAGTTCCGATTCGAGTCCGCCCACCGGCTGCCGCACGTGCCGCCGGACCACAAGTGCTTCCGCATGCACGGGCACTCGTACCGCATCGAGGTCACGCTCGCGGGCGAGACCGATCCGCACCTGGGCTGGCTGGTGGACTTCGGCGAGGTGCGCGAACGCATCGAGCCCATCCTGAGGCGGGAGCTCGACCACCGCGTGCTCAACGACGTGCCGGGGCTCGAGAACCCCACGGCCGAGCACCTGGCCGCCTGGCTGTGGCGCCGCCTGGCCCCCGAGGTGCCCCACCTGTCGGCCATCACCGTGCACGAGACCTGCGCCGCGCGCGTGACCTACCGCGGCGAGTGACCTGCCGCGCCGCGCGTTGCACGATTCCCCGAGGTCATGACACACCGGGGGGAATGTCCGGGGCATCTTGAGCGTTGACCGAGTATTGGCCGCACGACCCCCGACGACTTCGCACTCAAGGCTTGCCGGATCGCGCCGACACTAGTCGGACCACCCCGGCCCGAGGAGCCCTCCATGACCACCCGAGTCTTCGTCACCGGAGCCACCGGCTACATCGGCAGCGCCGTCGCCGCCCGCCTCGCTCGTGATGAGCGCTACGAGGTGAACGGCCTGACGCGCAACAAGGAGCGCGGGCGCGCCCTCGAGGCCGCCGGCGTCACGCCCGTCCTGGGCGACCTGCAGGCCCCGATGGAGTGGATGGGCGTGCTCAAGAACTGCGACGCCGTGGTCCACCTAGCCTTCGACCCCCAGCACGGCGCCAGCGACCGCGACGCCGAGGCGCTCGAGGCGTTCCGTCACGCCGCCCTCGACGGGCGCGTGCGCCGCGTGCTCTACACGAGCGGCATCTGGGTGATGGGCGCCAGCGACGGCGAGGTGCTCGACGAGACCGCGCCGCTCAAGCCGCTCGAACTCGTGTCGTGGCGTGCCGCGCACGAGGAGATCGCCATCAACCTCGACGCGCACGAGGTCGAGGCGGTCATCCTGCGGCCCGGCATGGTCTACGGCGGCGGCCGCGGCATCCTGAGCGCGTGGTGGAACGAGGCGCGCGAGAAGAAGACCATCCATTACCCGGGCGGCGACCAGCACTGGGCGATGGTGCACGTCGAGGACGTCGCCGAGGCCTACGCCCTCGCGCTCGAGCACGCGCAGGGAGGCGAGCGCTACATCCTGGCCGATGACGCGCCGGCCACGGTGCGCGAGCTGGCCACGGCCGCGGCCAAGGCGAGCGGGGCCAAGGCCTCGCCGCACAGCGCCAAGCAGATCGTCGAGCGGCTCGGGCTGTTCGGCAAGGCGCTGCTCAACGACCTCAAGGTGACGTCGGCCAAGGCGCATCGCGAGCTGGGCTGGGTGCCGCGGCACACGTCGTTCGTGTCGGAGGCGCCGGCGGCCTGGGCGGAGTACAAGGCGACGCGCGAGGCGCCGGTCGCCTGAACCACCGAGGCATCGCGAACGCCCGTCCCCGCCGAGGGGGCGGGCGTTCGTGCTTGACGGGCCCCGCCCCGCTGCCCACAGTCGGCGGCCGTGCGACATGAGCGAGATGGTGCCGGCCTGCGGACCCCGGCACGCGCGTGGCCCTGGCGGTGGATCCTCGCGGCGGCGCTCGCCGCGACGGCGGTCGCCCTGCTGCCGCTGGCGCTCCGGGGCGTGGTCGCCGGCCGCCTGCGTGAGGCCGCCGCCGCGCGCCAGCTGACCGCCACATGGACGTCGCTCGAGACCGCGTATCCCGCGCGCGTGCGGGTGCGCGGGCTCGTGCTGACCCGCACCCCTCGCGACACCGCGCTGTGGGCGGGCGATGCCGAGGTCTCGCTGGCGTTCGCCTGGCCGCCGCGCGCTGCGAGCGTGTCGCTGCGCGACGCCGCCGTCTCGCTCGGCGCCGCCGACGACGACGAGGACGGCGACGAGGCGTGGAGCCCCGAACCCGACGCCGGGGGCGGGCGTGACCGACCCGCCGACCCGCGCGTGCGCGCGGCGGCGCAGCAGCTGGCGCGGGCGCTGCTGCTGCCGGCGCGGCAGCTGCCCGAGCTGCGGCTCGTGCGCGTGGACCTGCGCCGGGGCGGACGCGGCGCGTGGATCGAGGCGCTCGAGGTCTCGCACCGCCAGGCGCGCTTCCAGCTCTCGGGCAATGGCACGCTGCGGCTGGCCGACGCGGTGCCGTTCGAGGTGCACGCGAACTGGCGCGACGACGACCACTTCGGCGCCCAGGCGCGCTTCACGCTCGACGACTCGCTGACCGGCCGTCCGCAGGCGCTGGTGCTCACGCTCGGCGGCCGCCTGACGCAGGACCGCGCCGCCGGGGAGCTTCGGCTCGCCGAGGGCGCCACGCTCACCGTGGGCGCACTGCCGTTCACGCTCTCGGGCCTCGTGCGGCGCCAGGGCCCCCGGTTCGAGGGCGCCCTCCAGGGCGAGGACCTGTCGCCGGAGGCGATCCGCGCGAGCGCCCCGCGCGCGCTGCTCGGACCTCTCGACGACCTGCGCGTGGACGGCACGTTCGACTGGAGCGCCCGCCTCGCCCTCGACGTGTCGCGGCCCGACAGCGTGCGGTTCGACGCCCGCGTGCGGCCGCGCGGACTCGCGCTCGCCGCCGACTCGCCGCTGCCGCTGCGGGCGCTCAACGGCCCGTTCACGGCGCGCATCCACGTGCGCGGCGGCACGGTGACGCGCGAGCTCTCCCCCGGGAACCCCGGCTACCGGCCGCTCGCCCGCATCGCCCCCACGCTGCGCGACGCCGTGCTCACCAACGAGGACGGCGGCTTCTGGTGGCATCGCGGGTTCAACACGCAGGCCATCCGCCTCGCCATGGCCGACAACCTGCGCGCGGGCCGATTCAAGCGCGGCGCCGGCACCATCACCATGCAGCTCGTGCGCAACCTGTACCTCGGGCAGCAGAAGACGCTCGCCCGAAAGGGGCAGGAGGTGGTGCTCGCGTGGACGCTCGAGCACCTCGCGCGCGTCCCCAAGGAGCGCCTGCTCGAGATCTACCTCAACATCATCGAGTGGGGCCCGGGCGTGCACGGCGCCGCCGAGGCGGCCGCCTACTACTTCGGCAAGGACCCCGCCGACCTGACGCTGGACGAGTCGCTGTTCCTCGCGACGCTGGTGCCGAGCCCGCGGCGCTGGCCGAACCGGCTCACGCCGCAGGGGGAGCTGCGGCCATGGGTGCGCAGCCAGATGCGGTTCATCGCCGGCAAGATGGGCTCGAAGGGCTGGCTGGACTCGGCGCAGGTCGTGCCCGCCGAGTCCCTGTCGGTCCGGCTCACCGGCCCCGCGGGCGCCCGTTTCGCCGCGCGGGACACGGCCGCCGCAGCGCCCGACTCGGCACGGAGCGACGCCGCCGACGCGCTCTGACGCCCCGCCGCCGCCGCTGCTATCCTGCTCGTCATCATGCGAAACCCGCTGCCACGCTTCGAGTTCCACATCAGCCGCGCGGCGCGTGAGCGCGCCGGCTTCGACGAGGCGCTGTTCCACGCCTCGGGCCGGGTGGTGCTCGCCCAGCCCGCCGCCGCCCACCGCCTCGCGGCGCGCTGGACGGCCGCGCGCGGCGGCGCTCCCGTGGCGCGCGCCTCCGAGCTCTACGCGCTCGGCCTGCTCGACGAGCTCGCCCATCTCGCGATGGAGCGCTACCGCAGCGACCACGATCCCGCCGCGTTCGCGGGCGCGCTGCCGTGGCTCGCGGCGCGCCTCGGCACCCACGAGCTGGACCGAGTGCTGCTCACGTTCGTCGAGCAGTTCCCGCCCATGGCGGTGCTGCGCGGCGGCGTGGACCCGATGGTGTGGCTCGCGGGCGCGACCGGCACCACGCCGCACCGCGCCGTGGCGCTCGAGGAACTGCTCGCCCTGTGGCTGACGCACGCCAACGAGGCCGCCTCGCCCTACCGCGACCTGTTCGAGTCCGCGGCGCTCACTCACGGCACCGCCTTCCACCGGCTGACGATGCTGCTGCGCGCATGGTTCGAGACGCGGCCGCGCATGGGCCCCGAGCAGCGCAACCTGGTGGACTTCCTGCGCGAGCCCGCCGAGCGGGCGCCGCGCTCGCTGCAGGCGCAGCTCGAGTGGGTGCGCCAGCGCTGGGGCTGGATGCTGGGGGGCCTGCTCGACCGGCTGCTCACGGCGTTCGACCTGATCCACGAGGAGGACGCCTGGTTCGCGGCGCATGCCGGCGGCCATGGCGCCGGCGGCGCCGGTGCGGGCGCCTGGGGCGGGATGACCGGGGACTCGAGCGCCGCCGCGGTGCCGCGCTACAGCACGGCCGACCCCGAGTACGAGCGGTTCAGCCACGACGCCGACTGGATGCCCACGACGCTGCTGATCGCCAAGAGCACCTACGTGTGGCTCGACCAGCTGTCGCGCCGGACCGGGCGGGCGGTCACCCGGCTCGACGAGGTGCCCGACGACGAACTCGACACGCTGGCCCGCTTCGGGATCAACGCGCTGTGGCTGATCGGACTGTGGGAGCGCAGCCGCGCCTCGCAGGAGATCAAGCGCCGCATGGGCAACCCCGACGCCGCCGCCTCGGCCTACTCGCTCGACGACTACACCATCGCGCAGGACCTCGGCGGCGAGAGCGCCTATCGCGACCTGCGCGACCGCGCCGCCGCGCGCGGCATCCGGCTCGCGAGCGACATGGTGCCCAACCACATGGGGCTCGACTCGCGCTGGGTGGTCGAGCACCCGGAGTGGTTCCTGTCGCTCGATCACAGCCCGTACCCGAGCTACACGTTCCACGGCCCCGACCTGTCGCACGACGGCCGCATGACCATCCAGCTCGAGGACCACTACTACGACCGCAGTGACGCCGCGGTGGTGTTCCGCACCATCGACCACCGCACCGGCGCGCACCGGTTCGTGTACCACGGCAACGACGGCACCAGCTTCCCGTGGAACGACACCGCGCAGCTCGACTATCTGAACCCGGCCACCCGCGAGCAGGTCATCCAGACCATCCTCGCGGTGGCCCGCCGCTTCCCGATCATCCGCTTCGACGCCGCGATGACGCTGGCCCGCCGCCACATCCGGCGCCTGTGGCACC
>CAZMQP010000173.1:0-5693 GCA_964568385.1 uncultured bacterium | reverse complement strand
TCGAGGAAACCCTGAAAGCACTGCGGATGAAATATGACGGCAAACGCCTGATAGCTGTCTTCGAGCCGCGTTCGTGGTCCTCGCGTTTAGCGGTCTTTCAGGAGCCCTATTCAAAGGCCTTCTCCTACGCCGACTACGTCATCATCGCGGGCGTCTACAACACCTCAAAGGCCAGCGAACTCGGCAAGGTGCTCGACCCGCTCGTGGACATCGCCTTCAACCTCGCCATGCTCGCAGGCCTCGCGGCCGCGCACATGATCGCCATGTGGGTGTTCTGGGTCGGGGCGCTGCGCTACGGCATCCTGCTGGTGGGCGGCGTCTCGCTGCACCTGTTCGTCGGACCGGTGCGCATCGAGCCGACGCTGTTCGGCCGCCTGACCGGCGTGGTGATGACGTCGCTGATCGCGCTCTACACGCTGCTGCTGGCGGTGCGCGGCGAGCTGGCGGTGCGGCTGGCCCCGCTCACCGAGGTCGCCCTCGGGGTGCTGTTGTCGGCCACCGTGGTGCAGGTGCTCCTGCTCGGCTGGTTCAACCTGCGCGTGCTGCGCGGACAGGCGCGCGAGGCGAGCCGCGTGGTGGACCACGTGGACTGGCGGGCCGGATGAGCGTTCCCGCGCTCGAGGGCGACCTGGGGCACTTCTTCCCCTCGGAGGTGCTGCAGCTGCTGCAGCTGGCGCAGGCGACCGGCCGGCTCGAGCTGGAGCGCGGCGAGGAGCGCGTGGTGCTCCATCACGACCGCGGACGCCCGGTGTTCGCGCGCACCAGCGGGCTGTCGGTGCGCGCGGGCGAGGTGCTGCTGCACCGTGGCGTCATCGGGCCCGACGCCCTGGCGCGGGTGCTCGAGCGCCAGCGGCTCGACCCGCACCGGCGCGTCGGCGAACTGCTCGTCGAGTCGGGGCAGGCGAGTGCCGCCGACGTGCGCGACGCGGTGCACGAGGTGCTGCGCCGCATCGTGCTCGGCGTGCTCACCTGGCGCGGCGGCCGGTTCCGGTTCGTGCCGGGCGAGTCCGCGGTGGGCGAGGACATCCAGATCGACCTCGACCTCGACCGGTTGATCCTCGAGGGACTCCGACTCGCCGACCAGGAGCGCGCCGCGCGGCAGGGCGTCCCCCGCGACAGCGCCTGAGCCGCCTGGCGGGAGCCCCACTTTGTTCGGTGGTGCTGAACATCCGCCCCGAGTCGATTTGACCGACCCTCACGCCGCCACTCCCCCTATGCTGCGGCCGGGCTGGCGGACGCCGCCCGGGGATTCCCCCCTTGTCCCACTTGTGGAGAGGAGCACTGCCATGCTGCCTGCTCGCACCCGATCCTCGGCGCCGTGGCTCGTCGCCGGACTGCTGCTCCTGCTGTCGCCGCCCGCGCAGGCGGGCGCTCCGTCGGTCACGACCGCACCCCGTGTGTCCTCGCTCTATGCCGCGCTGTTCCCGCACGCCTCCGGCCCGCACGGCGCGAGCGGCCTGCGCGCCCCGGTGACCGACGAGTTCCCGGCCCCGGTGATCCCGCTGACGATCGAGGACGCGCTCGGCCCGCAGGTGCCGGTCGAGGCGCTGTTCGAGGTCCAGCTCCCCGACGGCTCCTGGATGATGGACCTGCAGGGGACCGGCCAGCACTTCATGATGGCCGACCCGGACCCGCTCGCCTTCCCGCGGCGGTTCTTCTGCACCGACCAGAGCCATCGTCACGGCCTGCCGCTCCCGGCGGCTCCCGCGTGGAGCGCGCCCACGACCCTTCCCGTCGTCTACGCGGAGCGCTGAGCCATGACCACGAACCGCATGCGGTGCCTCGCCGCCCTGCTCGCGCTCGGCAGCCTCGTGACGACGCTGCCCGCGCACGCCGCCACCATCGTCATCGTGAACACCGACGGCCCCGGTGAGGGCTTCAACGACCCGACGCCCGTCGCCCCGGTGGGCGGCAACCCGGGCACGACGCTCGGCCAGCAGCGGCTGAACGTGTTCCAGTACGCCGCCAGCCTGTGGGGCTCCATGCTGCCGAGCACGGTGGTCATCAACGTGCAGGCGGCGTTCAACCCGCTCGGCGCCGGTGTGCTCGGCAGCGCCGGACCGATCACCATCCATCGCGACTTCGCGGGCGCCAACTTCCCGGCCACCTGGTACCACGCCGCATTGGCGAACCGCCTGAACGGCTCCGACCTCTCGGCCAGCAACGACATCAACACCCAGTTCTCGTCGAACTTCAACTTCTACTACGGCTACGACGGCAACGAGGGCTCGCTCGTCGAACTGCTGCCCGTGGT
Source organism: uncultured bacterium (assembly GCA_964568385.1). Classification (GTDB taxonomy): domain Bacteria; phylum Eisenbacteria; class RBG-16-71-46; order RBG-16-71-46; family RBG-16-71-46; genus CADEFY01. Next base: position 3,439 of record CAZMQP010000173.1, on the reverse strand, counting down.
GCTGCACGAACTGGCCCACGGTCTCGGATTCAGCACCACGACGAGCGGCACGACGGGCAACTTCAATGGCGGGTTCCCGAGCATCTTCGACCGGTTCCTCTTCGACAACGTCACGGGGCTCCACTGGTCGGACATGACGCCGACGCAGCGGATCGCCTCGGCCATCAGCTTCGACAAGCTCGCGTGGAGCGGGCCGAGCACGTTCCTCGCCGCGCCCGGGTTCCTCGCCACCGGCAGGCCGCGCGTGCGCGTCACCTCGCCGGCGGGGATCGCGGGCACCAAGGCGTTCGCCCAGGCCGCATTCGGGGCGCCGCTCACCGTCGGGGGTGTGTCGGGGCAGGTCGTCCTCGTGCAGGACGGCACGGCGCCGACCAGCGACGGCTGCGAGCCGCTCGTCAACGCGGGTGCGCTCGCCGGCAACATCGCGCTGGTGGACCGCGGGCTCTGCTCGTTCGTCATCAAGGCGGCGGCGGCCCAGGCGGCGGGGGCGATCGCCGTGGTGATCGTCAACAACACCACGGGCATCGTGGTGCCGGGCGGCAGCGATCCCAGCATCACCATCCCGGTGGTCAGCATCACGCAGGCCGATGGCAACGCCATCAAGGCGCAGCTGGGCGGCGGCGTCACCATGACGCTCGACGTGGACCCGGTCGGCCTCGCGGGCACGGACGATGCCGGGCGGCCGCGCATGTACGCCCCCAACCCGTTCCAGGGCGGGTCGTCGGTGTCGCACTTCGATGTCAGCCTGACGCCGAATGCGCTGATGGAGCCGGCCATCAACACCAGCCTCTCGGACGACGTGGATCTCACGATCAACGTGTTCGCGGACATCGGCTGGCTCGACATCCCGGTCGCGACGCGGCTGGCGATGTTCGTGGCCGAGGACCGGACCGATGGCATCGAGGTGGCGTGGGAGTTCTCGGATGCCTCCGACCTGCGCGCGCTGTCGCTCGAGCGGGCGGCCGCCCAGGTGGGCCCGTGGGAGCACGTGGCGGCCGACTACGCCACCGACGGCAGCCGCACCGCCGCGCTCGACCGCGCGGTCGTGACGGGCCAGACCTACTTCTACCGGCTCCGCATCACCGAACGCGACGGTCGCGAATCCACGCTCGGCCTGGTGGCCGCGCGTCACACGGCGGGAGTGGTGCGTTCGACGCAGCTGCTGGCGGCGAGCCCGAACCCGGCGCCCAAGGCCACCACGCTGGCGTTCCGCATCAGCCGTCCGGAGTTCGTCCGGCTGGCGGTCGTGGATGCGGCGGGCCGCACGGTGCGCACGCTGCACCACGGCATGCTGGCCGTGGGTGAGCACGCGCGCTTCTGGGATGGTGCGGACGAGAGCGGCCAGTCGGCTCCGGCCGGCCTCTACTTCGGCGTCCTCGTGACGTCGGAGGGCCGTCAGAGCTCGCGCTTCGCACTCGTGCGCTGAGCGGAGTCACACGCTTCGAGTCGGGCCGACGCCCGGCTCGCCGCCCCCCAGGGGGCGTGCGGGCCGGGCGTCCCGGCGTTCGGGGCCGCGGTGGTGCGGGCGGTGGCGGCGTTCGCACGGCGGGTACGCCCCGCCGACTCGACGCGCGCGCGCGCGGCATGGTCCACTCACCGCGGCCGTGCCGCTCGGGCACGGCGCCTCGCCGCCGGTGGCGGCCTCCGGAGTCCGCGCGTGAACGACCTCCGACTCCATCTCGCTCCCGATGCCCCGTGGCTGCTGCTGGCGCTGCTGACCCTGGCGCTGGCCGGCCTGGGAGTCTGGGCCTACCGCTTCCGGCGTCCGCCCCTGCCGTCGGCCGCCCGCCTGCTGCTGCCGCTGCTCCGCGCGGCGGCCCTCACGGGGCTCCTCTGGCTGCTGGCGCAGCCCGTGCTGGAGCGGGTCCTGCCCGGGCGAGGCGCGCGGGTCACGGTGCTGGTGGACCGCTCGCGCAGCATGTCGCTTCCCGCGGGCGACCAGCCGGGCTCGCGCGCCGAGGCGGCGGCCGCCGCCGCCGAGGAGGTGGCGGAAAGGCTGCGCGGGCGAGCCACAGTCGAGCGACTCGCGTTCGCGGCGGACACGGACTCGTCCGGCTCCCAGGAGGCGACGGCGCTCGGCGACGTGCTCGCCTCGCTCGCCTCGCGTCCCGCGGATCGCCGCCCCGACGGTGTGGTCGTGATCTCGGACGGCGCGGTCAACGCGGGCGCGGATCCGCTCCAGGCGGCGCGCTCGCTGGCGGTGCCGGTGCATGCGGTGCCGGTGGGCGCGCCGCTGGCGCCCGACCGCGCGGTCGCCGAGGTGGAGTCGGCGCCCACGGCACGGGTCGGCGAACCGGCGCGCGTGCGCGTGCGCCTGCGCAGCACCGAGGAGCGCGGCACGCCGATCGAGGTGCGGCTGTTCGAGGACGGCCGCGAGCGCGCGCGCGCGAGCGCGCTGGCGCCGGGGGCGGGTGCGGAGGCCACGGCCGAACTGCGCGTCACCCCCGCCCGGCCGGGGCTCGCCGTGTGGACGGCGCGCGTGGACGCGCTGCCCGCTGACGTGGCGCCCGGCAATGACGCGCGCGGCGTCGCGGTGCAGGTGCAGCCGGGCCGCCTCGGGGTGCTGATCGTCTCGAGCGGACTCCAGTGGGACCTCACGTTCCTCCGCCGTGCGCTCACGGCGGACTCCGGCCTCGCGGTGGACACGCGCGTGCAGGCGGGCGAGCCGGGCGCCTGGCGCACGCTCGGCGGTGCGCGCGCGGCGCCGCCGCAGCCGCGCGACCTCGACGGCCGCGCGGTCGTGGTGCTCGACGGCATCGCGGGCCCCGAACTGCCGCCGGCCTTCGATGCGGCGCTCGCGCGCTTCGTGCGTGAGGGCGGCGGGCTGCTGCTGCTGGGCGGCGAGGCGCCGGGCGTGCTGCGGTTCGGCCGCGGCGCGCTGGCGGCCGAACTGCGCGTGAGCAGCGCCTCGGCGATGGGCCGAACGGCGGGCGCCCAGCTCGAGCCGGCCGGCGTCGAGCTGCTGGCCTGGGACGACGATCCGGCCCGCGGCGCCGAGGCCTGGGGGCGCGTCGCGCCGCTCACCGAGGTGATGCCACTGACGGCGCTGGCGGGCGACCGCGTGCTGCTCACGGCGGTCGGCGGCGGGGAGCCGCTCATGTTCACGCGGCGCGCCGGGCGCGGCCCGGTGCTGTTCGTGAATGGCGCGGGCGTGTGGCGCTGGTCGGTCTCGGGCACCGATCCGCGGCAGTCCCTGCGCGGCCCGCGCCTGTGGTCCCGCCTGGTGCGCTGGCTGAGCGAGCCGGTGCAGGCGGAACCGCTGCGCGTGGCGCCGGAGCGCTGGCTGACGCCCGCCGGCGAGCGCGTGCGGTTGCTCGCCACGCTTCAGGACGCGTCGTTCCAGCCGGTGGCGGGCGCCACGATCGAGGCCGACCTGACCGATGGCGCGGGCGCGGCCACGCGCGTGCGGTTCACGCCGCGCGCCGCGGGCAGCTACGAG
>CAZMQP010000172.1:0-5709 GCA_964568385.1 uncultured bacterium | reverse complement strand
GCGAACTTGTCCACGCCCTTCTCGAGCACACCGAGCGAGCAGGCCTGCTTGCCGATGATGGCCGCCAGCGTCAGCACCGCCGCGAAGCCGAGCACGCCGACGTTGCCGAACACCGACAGGTCCACCTGCAGCCCCATCAGCACGAAGAAGATGGGCACCAGGAACTGCGACAGCGGCTCCATCAGGTCGTGGATGCTGCGGCGGTGATGGTCGCGCGCCTTGAGGTCGGCGTAGTGCACCTCCTCGAGCACGAGGCCGGCCGCGAACGCGCCGATGATGGGCGCCAGCCCGGCGAGCTGCGCCAGCAGCGACAGCAGGAAGCAGAACGCCAGCGCGAAGCTCAGCAGCAGCCCGCCGCCGCGCAGCTGGCTCGCGAACCGGAACGCGACCTTGGACAGCCAGCGGCCCGCCACCATGGCGGCGGCGAGGAACCCGAGCGCCTTGGCGCAGATGATCACCAGGTCCATGGCCTGGAACTGCCCGCCCGAGTTGACCGCGGCGATGATGCCGGTCATGGCGGCCAGCACCACCAGGCCGAGCACGTCGTCGATGACCGCGGCGCCGAGGATGATGCGCCCCTCGGGGCTCTCCATGCGCTTGAGGTCGCCGAGCACGCGCGCCGTGATGCCGACGCTCGTGGCCGCGAGCGTGGCGCCCACGAACCAGTGCGTGAGCGGATCGTGCCCCGGGAAGAAGAGCCGGGACGAGCCCCAGCCGAGCACGATGGGCACGGCCACGCCGAGCAGCGCCACCAGCAGCGCCGACCGCCCGACCTTGGCCATCTGGCCCGCATCGGTCTCGAGTCCCACGGTGAACAGCAGGAACAGCACGCCGAGCTGGGCGAGCACGTCGAGCGTCGGCAGCTGCGACAGCGCCTCGAAGTTGGTGACGCCGAAATGCGACAGGTTGCCGAGCGTGATGCCGACCAGCAGCTCGCCCAGCACCGCCGACTGCCCGAAGCGCTCGAACAGCGAGCCGCCCAGCTTGGCGGCGATGAGGATGATGACCAGCGCCTCGAGGATGGGCAGCAGGTCCACGCCGCCATGCCCGGCCGCCGCGCTCGCGGCATGCGCGAGCAGCAGGCCCAGGGCCATCAGCGGCAGGTGCGGACGAAGGCGGGTCAGGAGGCGCATGGTGACAGGGTTTCTACCGCACGCGGGCCCCGGGGTCGAGCCGGGCGCCTCAGCGGCCGCCGCCGGCGCGGGACCCTGCCCGCACCCACTGCCACTCGCGGGCGAGCCACTCGAGGAACCACACGGCCTCCGTCGGTGACTTCACGCGGAACTCGGCGCTCGTCGAGCGCCGCGCCACCACCACGCCGATGCCGCCGCGCGCGCGCACCTCCGGGTAGCCGGGCTCGTCGTTGACGTCGTCGCCCATGAACACCGCGCACACCGGGCCGCCGCCCGCGCTCTCGAGCCACTGCGCCAGCGCGGTGCCCTTGTCCACCGCCACGCGCGGCGAGATCTCGAACACCTTCTTGCCCGGCAGCGCGTGCACGTGATCGCGGTGGTCGTGCAGGCGCCGCCGCACGCCGGCGGTGAACGCGGCCTGCAGCCGCGCGGGCAGCTGGCGGTAATGCACCGCGAAGGCCGGGCCCTTGTCCTGCACCCACGTGCCCGGGTGCCCCTCGCACCAGGCGCGCAGGTCGTCCACCAGCGCCGCCGGCACCCCGCCGCCCTCGACGGGCGGGTCGCGGCGGACGCCGGCCTCGTCGCGCACCTCGAGCCCGCACACGCCCGCGTACCACGCGGGCTCGATGCCGATGCGCGGCGCCAGGTCGGCCACGGTGCGCCCCGAGAAGAAGCCGAGCCGCACCGACGGCGCCTCGGCGAGCGCGCGCAGCGCCGCACGGGCCCGCGGCGGCAGCACCGCGTCGTCGCTGTGGGCGACGATCGCGGCCAGCGTGCCGTCGAAGTCGCTGCCGATGGCGAGCGTCTCGCCGCGGCCGAGCCGCTCGGCGAGCGCGGGCAGCGAGGACCACAGGGACTTGGTCGCGGCCAGGTCGGACCCCCTCTCGAGCGCGGCGCCCACGCGGCGCCACCTTCCTCAAATACCCTCCGTCGCGAGCGGGGGTCAATCATCCAGCCGTTGTCAAGAAGGCGCCGGCGCGACGCAGGTCGGCCACTTTGGCGGTTCACCACACCTCGATGCGGGGCTGGGGGTTAGGTTCGGACCTGACCCGAATCCCGCAGGAGGCTCCCCGATGATCGAATCCCCGCGAAGCGCCGCGCGCGAGGACGCCGGCCCCGGTGTGCGCCACAGCGCCGAACGCCTGCGCACCGGCGCGGCCGAACTGCAGCAATGGGCCCGCGCGCACCTCGGCGACCGCCGGCTCGTGCTCGTCTCCAATCGCGAGCCGTGGTCGCATCACCTCGATGCCGACGGCTCCGTGCGCGCGGTACGCAACGCCGGCGGCCTGACCGTCTCGCTCGACGCGCTCGCCGGCGCCGTCGGCGCCTCGTGGGTGGCGCACGGCAGCGGCAGCGCCGCGCAGCAGACCGCCGACGCCGACGGCCGCCTGCGCTGCCCGCCCCACCAGCCCGCGTACACGCTGCGCCGCATCTGGATGGACGAGGAGGACCACGCGCTGTTCTACGGCGGCGCCGCCAACAGCACGCTGTGGCCGCTGTGCCACGTCGTGTTCGTGCGCCCGCGCTTCGAGGCGCGCGCCTGGAAGCGCTACCGCGAGGTCAACGTGCGCTACGCCGAGGCCGCGCTGAGCGAGGCCGGTGACGACCCCGCGTTCATCTGGCTGCAGGACTACCACCTCGCGCTCGCCGCGCGCACCATCCGAGAGCGCCGGCCGGAGCACTCGCTGGGACTCTTCTGGCACATCCCGTGGCCGTCGCCCGAGGTGTTCCGCGTCCTGCCCACGCGCCGCGAACTGCTCGAGGGCCTGCTCGCCAACGACCTCGTCGGATTCCACCTGCGCGGCCACGCGCTCAACTTCCTGCAGTGCGTCGCCGACACGCTCGAGGCGCGCGTGGACATGGAGCGCATGGCGGTGGACCGCCAGGGCCACCGCACCTGGGTGCGCGCGATGCCCATCGGCGTGCCGGCGGTGGACATCGGCGAGCTCGCCGACGCGCCCGAGACGCGCCGGGCCGAAGCCGCCTGGCGCGAGAAGCTCGGGCTCGGCGACATGAAGGTGATCCTCGGCGTGGACCGGCTCGACTACACCAAGGGCGTGCCGCAGCGGCTGCAGGCGTTCGCGCGCCTGCTCGAGAAGCACCCGTCGATGCACGGCCGCGTCTCGTTCGTGCAGGTCGGCGTGCCCTCGCGCATCGAGCTGCCCGAGTACCGCGCCGTCGGCCGCCAGGTGCACCAGGAGGTGGACCGCATCCAGCGCCGCTTCCCGGCCCGCAACGGCCCCACCCTCACGCTCGTCGAGGACTCGCTCGACTTCCGCGAGGTGGTGCCGCTCTACCGCATGGCCGACGTCTGCGCCGTGACGCCGCTGCACGACGGCATGAACCTGGTGGCCAAGGAGTACGTGGCCGCGTGCACCGACGGCGAGGGCGCGCTCGTGCTGTCGCCGTTCGCGGGCGCCGCGGGCGAACTGGAACGCGCCTACCTGGCCTCGCCCTACGACCTCGACGCACTCGCCGAGGCCTACCGCGCGGCGCTCGAGGATCCGGCCGAGGAGCGGCGCGACCGCATGCTGGCGCTGCGCGAGATCGTGCTGCGCCGCACCGTGCACGACTGGGCGATCGAGTTCCTCGATTCGTGGCAGCGCCTCGGCCTGCGCCGGCGCCCGGCGGAGCCGCTCAGCGCGAAGAGCGAGTGAGCGGCATCACGGCGCCGCGACGGGCACCAGCGGCCACAGCCGCGGGATCAGTGTGAGCGCGATCGCCGCCAGCAGCACATCGAGCGGCAGCCCCATCCGCACGAAGTCGCGGAACCGGTAGCCGCCCGGGCCGTACACCATGAGGCTCGTCTGGTAGCCCATCGGCATCGCGAAGGCGGCCGAGCAGCCGAACGCCACCGACGCCAGCAGCGCCATCGGGTTGACCCCCAGCTGCATCGCGGTGCCGGCGGCGATCGGCGCCAGCAGCGCCGCCGTGCCGCTGTTGGACATGAACTCGCTCAGCACCATGGCACTCAGGAAGAACGCCGCCACCAGCAGCGTCGGCCCCATGTGCTCGGCGCCCGCGGCGAGCCCGGTGGCGAGCAGTTCGGCGAGGTGGGTCTTCTCGAGCGCGGCGCCGAGCGCGAACGCGCCCGCGAGCAGGAAGATGATGCTCCAGTCGATCGCCGCGTAGGCCTCGCGCGGCTGCAGGCTGCCCGTCAGCATGAGCACGGCGCAGCCGGCGGCCGCGGCCGTGACGATGGGGAGCGCCCCGATGGCCGCCAGCAGCACCACGCCCGCCAGCGTGGCCACCGTGAGGATGAGCCGGCCGGTGCGCGCGCGCGGACGCGGCGGCGAGCCGATCGCCAGGAAGCCGCGCGTCTCGGCGAGCCCGCTCAGCGCGTGCTGGTCGCCTTCGGCCACCAGCACGTCGCCGGGCCGCAGCTCCAGGTGTTCGGGGTGCGCGGCCAGCTCGGTCTCGGGCCGGTGCACCGCCAGCACCACCGCGCCGTAGCGGTCGGCGAAGCGCAGGTCGCGCAGGGTGCGGCCGATGACGGGCGAGCCCGGCATCACCACGAACTCGGCGAGCGGCAGCGCCGGCGCCGCGGCCTCGCCGCCGGCGCCGCGCTCGGAGGGTGCGGGCTCGGGTGCCACGCGCGTCGGCCGGCGGGTCTCGAACCCGGCCGTCGAGAGCGCGAGCACGCGGGCCAGGGGGCCGCGCACGCGCAGCCGTTCGCCGGCCGCGAGCGGCGCCGAATCGTCGTCGCGCGGCAGCAGGGTCACCTCGTGGTCGCGCAGGAACGTGGCCACGGTGGGATGCCGGCCCACCCACGCCGAGCCCTCGGGCACGCGCAGCTCACCCACGTACTCGCCACGCACCGCGGTCAGGTCGGTGCCGGGCGCCGGGCCCGGCGGCAGGAACCACCGGCCCACGATCAGGATGTAGGCGCTGCCCGCGGCGAACATCGGCAGCCCCACGGCGGCGAACTCGAACATGCCGAATCCCGGCAGGCCGTTCTCACGGGCGAACTCGTGCACGACGAGGTTGGTCGAGGTGCCGATCAGCGTGCACATGCCGCCGAAGGTGGCGGCGTGCGCCATCGGCATCAGCACGCGGCCCGGCTTGGCGCCGCTGCGCCGGCAGGCCTCGAGCACCAGCGGGATGAACACCGCGACGGCGGCGGTGTTGTTCATGAGCATCGAGAGCCCGCCCACCGCCAGCATGACGACCGCCGTGAGCAGCCACTCGGAACGCCCCAGCGGCGCCAGCACGCGGCGCGCCAGGGTCTCGAGCGCGCCGGTACGCTCGAGCCCCGCCGAGAGCACGAGCACGGCGGCCACCGAGACGGTGGCCGGATGCGCGAAGCCCGCGAACGCCTCGGTCGGCGTGAGCACGCCGGTCAGCAGCAGTGCGAGCAGCGCCAGCAGCGCCGTCAGGTCGGCGGGGAACCGCTCGCGCACGAAGCTCCACACGGCGGCGACGAGCACCACCACCGTGACCACCGCGTGCAGGAACGGGATCGGATCGAATGGCTGGACGGGCATGGCCGCGCAGGATACATCCCCGGAGCGGCCCTGCCCTCGGACCTTCGAGAGCCCCGCCGCGAGCGGGCGTCCGGCCCGCGGCGGCCGAAGCG
>CAZMQP010000171.1:0-5732 GCA_964568385.1 uncultured bacterium | reverse complement strand
TGTCGTTCAGACCGGCGCCGCCACGCACTGCGGCGGTCAGCGTGCTCAGTCCCGGCGTCGCCGTGACCTCGGAGCAGTTCGCCGTGCCGTAGGCGACCTTGTCCACCAGCGTGCCCGGGATCTCCAGGCCGCAGGCGAGGTTGCTGTTGACCGCCGTGAACACCGCGACCTTGCCGTTCGAGGCGCTCAGGTTGGTCGTCGTGTTCGAGAAATCGGGGGACGGCACCGGCGGCACGGCAGGATTGGCCGAGAGAGAGCCGAGCGCCACGAGGATGTACTTGCAGGGCTGGATGACCGTGTTCGCCGGGAACGTGAAGATGTTGCCGGCCGAGCTGCCCCAGTTGCCCGTGGCCGAGCCGTACTGGACGGTCCAGCCGCTGATGTTGACCGGAGCGCCGGAGGCGTTGAACAACTCGACGAAGTCCTGGGCGTAGGACGCGTCGGTCGTGGCGCCGCCGCCACCGCCGCCGTACACCATGCTGATGCGGACCGAGTTCGCCGCGAAGGCCGACGTGGCGCAGAGCGTCATCGCGACGAGCAGAGTAGCGATCTTCTTCATCGTGGGTCTCCCTTGTGGTGATCGGGGGGATGTGCGAGAGGCAGCCTTGGGGGCTCACCTTGGGATCCGACGACTCAGTCTCTCCCGAGCCGCCTCGCGGGGCGCCACTGGGTGACCTGAGGGTGTCGATTGCCAGCAGAGAGTGTAGAAGAGCCCCGGGTGCGATCACAAGCCCGAACCCGTTCTCAGCGCGTCGTTTACGTGGCCGAAACGTGGCGAACCGCAACCGAACCCGCTGCCGGAGTGCGGATTGCCGGTTTCTCAGCGCGGTGGCGGCGCCGCCCGGGCCGGGGCCGCGCGCAGCCACATGTGGACCGCGTTGGCCACCAGGAACAGGGCGAATCCCCGCGCCAGCAGCGCCTGCGGCAGGTGCTGGGCGAGTTGTGAGGCCAGCGGGGCGCCGATGAGCGCGCCCAGCGCCAGCGCCGGCAGCAGCCGCACCGCGACGTTGCCGTGCCGGTGGTGCTCCAGCGCCCCGAGCGGCGCCGAGACCAGCATCAGCGCCAGCGAGGTGCCCTGCGCCGCCTGCTGGCTGAAGCCGAACAGCAGCGTCAGGGCCGGAACCGCGAGGATGCCGCCGCCCACGCCCATGAATCCCGCGAGCAGCCCGACCCCGCCTCCCAGCGCGAGCAGGCTCGCGAGGGCAGGCCAGCCGGTGAGCACGGGTCCGATGCCGGAGGGCGCCTTCCACAGCAGGCGGATCGCGACCAGCAGCAGGAACACCGCGAAGATCCTCGCCAGGCGCTGCTTGCTGGTGCGGGTGGCGAGCCGCGCGCCGAGCCGTGCGGTGAGCATGCTGGTGACGGCCATCACCGCCGCCGCCGACCACCACACCTGTCCGTGCCAGGCATAGACCGCCAGGCCGGCCACGGCGGTCGCCGCGATGGCGGCGAGCGAGGTGCCGTGCGCCTGGTGCTGGGTGAGCCCGTAGAGCGAGGTGAGCAGCGGCACCATGATGATGCCGCCGCCGACGCCGAACAGCCCGCCGGCGAGCCCGGCCGCGAAACCGATGAGGCCCGCGCGCGACCGCGGTGGGGCGGTCATCGCTGCGGGCCTCGGGCGTGGTCCAAGCCGGCGGGACTACAGGCCGTTGGGGGCGACGCTGTGCGACTTCTGGATCAGGCGCGAGGCATCGGCGAACCGCGTGGCGCCGGTCGGCGCGCCGAGCACGACCGCGATCACGTCGCGGCCCTGCGAGCGCACCCACGTCGCGAAGCAGTAGCCCGCCTGGCTGATGAAGCCGGTCTTGCCGCCCAGGATCTCGTAGCGGTCGCCGTAGAGCAGGCGGTTGGTGTTGCCGAACACGTGCGCGCGGCGGCCCGTGGTCACCGTGTAGGAGCGCGTCGTGCAGATGCCCTGGATGACGGGGTCATGCGCCGCCGCGTGCAGCAGGCGCGCGACATCGGAGGCCGACGACACGTTGCGCGCGTCGAGCCCGGTGGTCTCGACGAACGTGGTCTGCGTGAGCCCCAGCTCGACGGCCTTCTGGTCCATGCGGGCGATGAAGTCGGCGGGGCTGAGCTTGGTGGAGCGCGCGAGGATGCGCGTGGCCACGTTGTCCGAGCACATGAGGCTCATGTGCAGCAGGTCATCGAGGCTCACCTGCTCGCCCTTGCGCAGCCGGGTCAGGCCGCCGCCGGCGAGGTCGGTGGGGAGCACTTCGGCCATGCGGCTCATGTCGGGCTTCTGCTCGACGAACACCAGCGCGGTCATCAGCTTGGTCAGGCTGGCGATCGGCACCGACCGGGAGCTGTTCTTCTCGAACAGCACCTCGCCCGAGGCGGGGTCCACGAGGATGGCGGCGCGCGCGTACACCCCGTCCTTGGGCAGGGGCGCCCGGCGCGCCGGCCGGCGCTTCGCGCGCTTGCGCGAAGCCGCCGAGGCGCGGCCCTTGGAGGGCGACACCGACGTCTTCTTGGTGGACGTGGTCGAGCGGGTGCTGCCGGCGGCGTTCGCCATCGTGGCGGGCCACGCGAGCAGGGCGCAGAGGAGGACGACAACCCCCCCCGGACGCAGGGCGCGAAGCGGCATGCGTGAGTCTCCCTTGGCGAATGCTCCCCAGAATGGGAGCAAGGACCGAACCATCCTTGGTATCGGCGTGAGGCCAAGGGAACTTAGGCGGCATGAGCCGCCCCCGTCAACGGGGGCCCGCGGCCCGGCGCGATGCTTGTGGAAGCCGGGACAGGCGGGGCGAACGGCTCAGTCGCGGGGCTCTTCGACCGAGGTGCCGAGGTGAACCCGGACCTTGTCGAGCGTGTCGAAGAGCGAGGAGAGGAAGCGACCCCCGGCGACCTCATCCTCGAGCGCATGAGCGCTCCCCGCAATGAGCCGTCCGGCCCAGGCGCCCGAGGCGCCGCGTTCGGCCGATCCGACGAAGGCCAGCAGGCGGCGCTGGCCGGCCGGGGTCAATCGCTCGACCCGGTCGATGTAGAGCGTGCCGCGCGCCGACAGGCGAAGCGGGTCGCCGGCTCGCACGGGTGGCGGGGGCGCCAGCCAGTCGAGCAGGGCCGACTCCAGCGGCTCGGCGTCGGCCGAGACATCCACCGGCACGAACGCCCCGGCTGCGAGCGCGCTCTGGTCATGGAAGGCCCGCGCGATGGCGGCCCGGCGCTCGGCCGAGCCGCCGCTCACGAGAACGTGATGAAGGCCCGCCCGGTGCTTGTGGACGAGGGCGGAGGGCCGCGGACCGCGCGAGGACCAGGACTCCATGTCGGGGGGACTCTCGGATTCTCGCGTGTCTGCGGCCGCGGCGGTCACCGCGCCGGGCCTCGCAGCCACGCCGTGCGCGCCGGTCGCGTGACCGGGCGGCTGACCGTCGCCTGCGGGCGCCACGACGCCCTGATCTGCGCGAGGGCGGCCACGAGGCGCTGGCGCAGCGTCGAGCCGGCGGCCAGGTCGGCGGCGGGCTCCTCGGCGACCGGGCGCGTCAGCGCGCCGGGGCTGGGGCGGTCGTTCAGCATCTGGGCCCGCGCGCTCGGGGCGAGGGCGGCGAGGGCGAGGAGCACGGTGGGGACCAGGAGCAGACGGGCGGCGGGGCGTGCGCGCATGAGGGCCTCCGGGATGGGGTCGTGGTGGACAGGACCACCCACCCCAAACGCGAGGACCGTGCCGAATGCGCTCCGGCCATGCGTAATGCACGCAACGTGTTGCAATACAGCCGATTGGAATGGAACACCCGGCGCCGCCACCGATGCATCGGTTCGCAATTAGTTGCGAGCGCCCGACGTGGCCTGAGGCGTCTCTGGGTTGTCACGCAAGCACTTGCGCGACTCGCCGGATTCTGCGAACTCGCTAGATGTTGCGAGCCAGCCGGATCTCCAGCTTGCGTATCCAGAAGCGCAGCTTCTGCTCCCCGACTCCCAGCATCCGCGCGGCGCGGCTCTGGTTGCCCGAGCAGGCCTCGAGCGCGGCGAGGATGCGCTCGCGGCGCACCGCCTCGAGCTGCTCCTCGAGCGGACCGGTCTCGAGTGCGGGCGGGCCCGCGACCCGGGCGGCCGCCTGGGCCCGCGGCGGCGGCTCGGGCTCGAGCACGTCGCCCGAGCCCAGCAGCATCACGCGCTCGATGTAGTGCTCCAGTTCGCGCACGTTGCCCGGCCAGTCGTGCGCCATCAGCGCATCGAGGAAGCGCGACGACAGCCGCGGCACCGGCCGCTCGAACCGGGCCGCGAGCTGCGTGGCGAGGTGCTGGGCCAGCATCGGCAGGTCGGACTTGCGCTCGCGCAGCGGCGGCATGTGGATGGGCACCACGTGCAGCCGGAAGAACAGGTCGGCGCGGAAGCGCCCCTCCTCGACCAGCCGCGGCAGGTCCTGGTTGGTGGCGGTGATCACCCGCACGTCCACCGGCACCGGCCGCTCGCCGCCGACCGGGGTGACCTCGCGCGTCTGCAGCACGCGCAGCAACGTGACCTGCTGTTCGGTCGGCATCTCGGCGATCTCGTCCATGAACAGCGTGCCGCCGTCGGCGCGCTGGAACAGGCCGGGCCGCGCGTCCACGTCGGTCGCCGAGCGGGCGGCGATGCCGAACAGCTCCGAGGCGATCAGGCTCTGCGGCAGGGCGCCGCAGTTGATGCTGATGAACGGGCCGTCGCGGCGCGGGGACCTGGCGTGCAGGCTCCGGGCCACGAGCTCCTTGCCGGTGCCGCTCTCGCCGGTGATGAGCACCATCGTGTCGCGGTGCGCCACGCGCTCGACCATCTCGTTGATGCGCTGCATGGACTCGTGCGAGCCCACCAGCAGGCCGCTCTCGAAGCGGGAGCCGGTGCTGCGCTTGAGCGAGACGTGTTCGGCGACCAGCCGCTCGTGCTCCTCCTGGGTGGCGGCCTGCTTCCAGTTGAGGTCGATCGCGGCGGCCATGATCTGCGCGAACGCCTGCAGGCGCCGACTGTCCTGGTCGCCGAACTCGCTCGACCGCCAGCGGTCCTGCAGGTACACGGCGCCGATGGCGCGGCCGTTCACCACCAGCGGCTCGCACAGCACCGAGCGCACGCGCATGTCCATGAGGCTCTGCGACACCATCTCCGGGTCGCGCGTCACGTCCGAGTTGCGCACGCCGCGGCCGCTGCGGAGCACCTGCTGCACCACCTGGCGGCTGAACCCGAGCGCCTGGCGGCGCGCATCCTCGTCCACCTCGCCGAACGTGGCGACCACATCGAACGGGCCGCCCTCGGCGCCGCCCGCCGCCGGACGCAGGCGGCGGGCGAGCAGCAGCACCCCGCGCTCGCTCTCGAGCCGGTGGCACACGATCGCCATCGCGCGCTGCGCGAACGACGGCAGGTGGGGGATGTGCTGCACGAGCACGCCGATCTCGGCCAGCCACGTCATGTCCTCGGGCACCGGCTGCACCGGGCCGGTCATGCGCAGCCAGCGCTCCCCCAGTTCGAGCGCGCGGATCTGCGTGCGCGCGTCGCGCAGCCGCTCGGCGCGCTCGCGCGCCTGCTCGAGCCGCGCCGGCGCCGGCGCCTCCGCACGCCCGTGCAGCAGCGCGGTCTCGGTCAGGGCGAGCAGCGCCATCGCCAGCTCGTGCGGCGCGGGCAGCGACTCGAAGCGCTGCACCATCTCGGCGGCCGCCGCCTCGGCGGCGACGAGGTCGCCCGCGGCCAGCGCCGCCGCGGCGCGCAGCGCGGCCGCATGCGCCCGCGCGTTGCCCCAGGCCCCGATCGCGAGCCGGTCGACG
>CAZMQP010000170.1:0-5852 GCA_964568385.1 uncultured bacterium | reverse complement strand
TTCGCGCTGAGCGAGAGTCCGAAGCAGGCGGGCGTATGGTGGGCGGGTTCGGACGACGGCCGCATCCACGTCACGCGAGACGGCTGCGCCACCTGGACGGACGTGACCCCCAAGGGCCTGCCGGAGTGGAGCCAGATCAACGCCATCGACGCCTCGCCGCACGACGCCGGGACCGCCTACGTCTCGGTCGTGCGCTACAAGCTCGACGACTTCGCGCCGTATATCTACGTGACGCGCGACTACGGCAGGTCGTGGAACCGGATCACCGCGGGGCTGCCCACGAACAGCTTCGTGCGCGTGGTGCGCGAGGACCCGGTGCGCGAGGGGCTGCTCTTCGCCGGCACCGAGACCGGCGTGTGGGTGTCGTTCGACCGCGGCCAGCGCTGGCAGAGCCTGCAGCGCAACCTGCCCACGGTGCCCGTCACCGACCTGCTGGTGAAGGGCGACGATGTCTGCATCGCCACGCAGGGACGGTCGTTCTGGATCCTCGATGACATCACGCCGCTGCGGCAGCTGACGCCCGAGGTGGCGAAGCGCGAGGTGCACCTGTTCACGCCGACGACCGCCATCCGCACCGCGGGGGCGAGCGTGCCGCGCGAGGATGCGGGCACCAACCCGCCCGCGGGCGCGCTGTTGCGCTGGAGCCTCGCGAGCATGCCCGCCGACAGCGTGCCGGTGACGCTCGAGGTGCTCGACTCCGAGAACCGCGTGGTCCGCGCCTGGGACCGCAAGGGCGAGGTACCCGCCGACACCAGCGAGACCGCGCGCAGCGGGGCCAAGGTGCCCGCCAGGGCCGGGCTCAATGCGTTCGCGTGGAACCTGCGCGAGCGCGCCGCCTTCCGGCTCGACGGCACCGTGCTGTGGAACGGCGCGCCCGATGCGCCCACGGCCGTGCCTGGGCGCTACACCGTGCGGCTCACGGTGGGCGGGAAGGCGCAGTCGCAGCCGCTGACGGTGGTCAAGGACCCGCGGCTCGACACCTCGGAGGCCGACTTCCGCGAGCAGCACGCTCTGCTCGTGCGCATCCGCGACCAGTTCACGCGCACTCACGACGCCGTGGCCTCGATCCGCGCGCTGCGCAAGGACCTCGACGCCACGATCGAGCGCGCCAAGCGAGCCGGCAGGGCGGGCGCTCTCGAGGACTCCGCCAAGGCGGTCTCGAAGCGCCTGACCGAGGTGGAGGAGGCGCTGCACCAGACCAAGTCGAAGAGCGGACAGGACCCGCTCAACTACCCGATCCGGCTCAACGACAAGCTGGCCGGGCTCGCGGGTGCGGTGGCGAGCGCCGACGCGCGGCCCACGGCGCAGGCGGTCGACGTACACGGCGATCTGTCGGCCCGCATCGAGGCCCAGCTCGCGCGCTACCGGAAGCTGCTCGACGACGACGTGGCGCGGTTCAACCGCATGGTGAGCGAGGCGCAGGTTCCGGCGGTGGTGCCGGCCAAGGCGAAGGTGCTGCCGCCGCGGTGAGCGATAGGGCCGGGGGCGTCAGGCGTCCCCGGCCTTCTGCGGGTCGGGCGGCTGCGGCTTCGCCGCGCGCAGCGCGAGCACGAGGCGGTGGGCCTCCTCCAGCCAGTCGAGCTTCTCGGCGAGCGATAGCGCAGCTCGCCGCTTCGATTGGGCGGCGGAGTGCTCCTCGAATCCACGCGGCCACGAAGAATCGTCAGGATCGGTCATCGCCGCGCTCCTCCTCTCCGTGGATCGATTCGAGCGCCTCGACGTCGAGCAGGTCCTGGGGACGTCCGGCGGCGCGCTTCATGTCGAGCAGGTCGTTGCGGTTCACGAAGGTGAGCCTTCGGCCGGGGGCCAGTTCGAAGTTCGCGGCCCGGGCATGCACGAGGTCGAAGTCGAACGGCGGCTCGAGGAACAGCTCGAGTTCGGTGGCGGGGTGCTCCGGACTCGACAGCGAGAACACGGTCATGCCCTTCTCCTCGCTCCAGCGCCGGCGATGTGCCGGATCCGCGAACTGCTCGAAGGGCACTGGTGCACGGGGCCGGTATCCGAGCGCGGCAAGGGCATCGATGGCGCGCTGCAGCGCCGCGCAGTCCGGGTCGAGCACCAGGTCGAGACCGGTGGTGAACCGCACATGTCCGTGCGCCACCACGGCGACGCCGCCGACAATCAGGCAGCGGACGCTGGCGCGGCCGAGTGCCTCGATGATGGATTCGATGCTGCGACGCTCCAGATCCGGCTCCGGGTTCGGGGGTGCCTGACGCGGATACCGGATGTTCGGCACGGCGACGCGCAGTCGCAAGTCCTCATGAGCGAGCGGCGCCGCGGCGTGGCCGCCGCTCACGCCGCCCCGAGCCGCCGCGCGCGCCGCCACACCCACAGCATCTGCACGCCCGAGCCCACCGTGAATCCGGCCACCGCGCACACGATGCCGGGTCCCGGCGTCGTCGCCACGCACAGCGCGAGCACGCCGGCGCTGGCCGCCAGCTGAAGCATCACCGACTCGGTCACGGCCCGCGTGACCCGCGCGTGCACGAGCGTGCCCTGGTAGAGGCTCTGGTAGGAGGCCAGCGCGGGCAGCGGCACGCCGGCGGCGAGCCCCGCGATCGCGAGTCCCACCACGTCCAGCGGCAGCGCCGACACGTGCGCGAACCACCATCCGCCCACGAGCGGGATGGAGGCGATCATCACGAGCGCGGTGAGCGTGAGTGAGAGGCGCGAGGCGAACGCGCGCAGCTGCGCCACGGCGCCCGGCCGGTCGAGCAGGGAGACCACCACCTCGTTGAACGCGAAGCCGGTGCTGCGCAGCGTGAGCAGCAGGCCATTGACGGCGGGCCAGGCCGCCAGCGACTCGATCGGCAGCGGCATGCGCGTCATGGCGGCGGTGGCGAGCGGCATGCCGAGGAACATGATGACGGGCGTGATCGAGAGCGGCAGGTAGAAGCGCATGAACGACGCGGCATCGAGCGCCGGCCGCGACGAGTCGAGCGCCGGGAGCGCGCCGCTCACGACCACCGGCCGCACGCGCACCGCCGCGAAGATCGCCTCGGCCATGACGCCGAACGTCACCGAGATCGCCCCCACCATGGCCCCCGGCAGCGTGGGCCAGGCGAGCGCGGCCGCGAGCACGACGGCGTTGGCGACGAGGCGCACCACCGTGCCGATGCTCACGGCGCGCGGGTCCCCGGCGCGGATGAGCACGCCCTGCTGGGTGCGGCGGTAGGCGATGGCGATGGACCACGGCACCATCATCTGGAGGCCCAGCCGCGCGGGTTCGCGCACGGGTTCGGGCACCCCGAGCAGCGGCACGACCACGAGATCGTAGATCGGCGTGAACGCCACCAGCGCATGCACCGCCGAGCAGCCGAGCCCGAGCCGCCACATGAGCCGTGAAACGAGGGCGTACGAGGGCAGATCGCGGCAGAGCGCGGTCGAGGCCGACAGCAGCATGATGACCGGCGCCTCGATCAGGAGCGCCACCGGCATCACCACGCCGCCGAACGCGGCGAGCTGCACCTTGGCCTCGGGCAGCCGCGCCACGATCGCCGAGACGAGCGGCAGCTCGAGCCCCATGAGCAGCCAGCTCGCGGCGAGCGGCCACCACGCGAGCAGCACTTCGCGTGCGGTGACAGGCAGGCTGGGATCGCGTGGAGAGCGGGACACGAGCCGCGGGACACTACGCGAGCCGCGGCTGTCCCGCACCTGTGTCGATTCCCACGCAAGGGCTGGACGTGGAGTTGACGTCTGCGCCCGCGCTGGTCCGTTGGTGCTTGCGCCGGGCCCGTTCGTCGGAGCATGCTTCCCTCGCCCTGCAATCGGGCCGAACATCGCCATCAGCGCTGGGCTCTCGGCCCGGCTCCGTTCCGGCCGCACCACCCAACACGTACCGGAGGGACTCATGCAGAAGAAGCTCACCGTCTCCGCCGCCGCGGTCCTCGCTCTGGCGCTCGCGGTGCCCGCGTTCGCGGGCGGCGCGCACTGCTCCGGCGGCAGCAACGCCTCGGCTGCAGCCAGCAAGTCCTCGTGCGGCACCAAGACCTCGACCAGTGCGGCCTGGGCCGGCGCGTGGCTCGAGCGCTCGGCCGCCGGCACCATCACCGTGGCCGATGTCGCCAAGAACAGCCCGGCGCACAAGGCCGGCATCAAGACCGGTGACGTCGTGCTGGCCGTGAACGGCTACGATCTCGCCGACAAGAAGTCCCGCGAGATGTGCGCTGCGAGCGCCGAGTGCAGCGTCGGCAGCGCGGTCACCTACAAGGTGCAGCGTGGCAAGTCGGTCAAGCAGATGAAGGTGACGCTCGAGAAGATGCCGGCCGACGCGGCCAGCCGCTTCGCGAACCGTGGCGCCGAGTTCGATCCGGTGTTCGCGGCGGTCATCGTCTCCGCGCGCTGACGGGGCGCGACCCAGACGAGCCGGGGCCTTCGGGCTCCGGCTCGTTCGGCTTCTGGAGACGCCCCCATGCCGCTACCATGCCCGCATGGACCTCGACCCCCGCGCCGTCACCGGCCCCGATGCCTACCGCTTCCTGATCACCGCCGTCGTGCCGCGGCCGATCGCGTTCGTCTCCACACGCGCCGCCGATGGGCGCACCAACCTGGCGCCGTTCTCGTTCTTCAACGCCATCTCCAGCGTGCCGCCGCTGGTGTCGATCGCCATCAACGAGCGCTCGGGCGACCCCAAGGACACGCTGCGCAATATCCAGGAGAGCGGCGAGTTCGTGGTGAACGTGGTGAGCGAGCCACTGCTCGATGCCATGGTGCAGACGGCGGGGGAGTGGCCGCGCGGCACCTCGGAGTTCGGACCGGCGGGGCTCACCGAGGCCCCGGCGCAGCGCGTCAGGGCCCCGCGCGTGGCCGAGTCGCCCATCCACATCGAGTGCGTGCTGCACCGCGAGATCCCGCTCGGCAACAGCGTGCTCATCGTGGGCGAGGTGGTGTGGGCCCATGCCGATGAGTCGGTGCTCACCGACGGCCGCATCGATGCGGCCAAGCTCGCGCCGGTGGGGCGACTGGGCGGCGAGTTCTACTCGCTCATGCGCGACATCGCGAAGCGGCCGCGGCCACGCGTGTCCCGGGCCACCGGCGGGCCGCTCGCATGAGCACCGCCCGCATCCCGGTGCGGACGAGTGAGGACGTGTGGACGTTCACGCAGCGCAACGTGCCTCTGTGGGACATCCTCGAGACATTCCCGCCCGACGCCATCGGCCCGCGCGGGCCCGCCGACGCGCTGCGGCCCTACGAGGTGAAGCCCATCACCATCGTCACCGACCTGGGTTGGGAGTTCGAGACCGACATCCAATACGGCTCGTGGGTGTTCCGGCCGCGCTCGCCCAAACAGCCGGGCATGATGCGCTGGTGTCGCGAGCGGGGGCTGGAGCCGGGCGACTCGATCGTGTTCGAGCCGGCGGGGGACCGGCGGTTCATGCTGCGGCTCGAGAAGGGCGGGGCGCCGGCCTGACCGGCGCTCCCGCCCGCCGGTTCACGAGGCCGGCAGCAGCGCCAGCACCTCCTCGGTCTCGGGGAATCGCCCGAGCGCCTTCTTCGAGAACAGCTTGGCACCATCGAGGCTGACCTCGAACTCACCGCCGCTGCCCTTCACGAGCGTGGCCTCGAGGCCGCGCGCCTGCTTGATCTCGGCTGCCAGCCTGGCAGCCCGGGGCAGGTAGTTTCACTGCACGCAGTAACGGATCTCCAATGCCATCTTCATGCCTCCTGGGGATGGGTCGCGGCGACATGCCGCAGGTGCAATGTAATCGGCCTTCGCGGATTCGGCATCATGCGCCCCCGGGCGTCGCGGCGATCGTGCTCGCGCTGGCTCGCTTCGGCGCTGCCATGCCCCTGCCGCGCTTCGCCTTCATGAACCCCGCGCCGAACACGCGGTCGGCCTCGTACTGGTTGTG
>CAZMQP010000169.1:0-5877 GCA_964568385.1 uncultured bacterium | reverse complement strand
AGGTGGTCGAGGTCGAGATGAAGGCCAAGGGCACGCCGCTGCACGACGCCACCATCGTGGGCGACACGGTCGGCGACCCGTACAAGGACACCTCGTCGGTCGCGCTCAACCCGATCATCAAGTTCACCACCTTGTTCGGGCTGCTGGCGGTCGAGATGGGCGTGGCCAACCCCACCATCAAGTACCCGGTGGCGGCGGTCTTCATGCTCATCGCGCTGTTCTTCATCTACCGCTCCTTCTACGGCATGCGCATCACCAACAAGTAGCGCCCGCCGCCGCACCTCCCGAAGCCCCCGCCGGCACCGCCGCGCGGGGGCTTCGGCGTTCCCGCCGGAAGGCGGCCTTGTCGCGCCGCCGCGAATCGTGCGACGCTTTCCGCCGACCATGCCCGACCGCCTTCGCATCCCCCGCTTCGCGGCCCTCGTCCTGGCGCTGCTGTCGCTCTCCGCCCCCGCCCCCGGCCACGCGTCCGCCCGAACGGTCACCGGACTGGCCGCGGAGCTGCGCGCGGGCCAGGTGTTCGTGACCTGGGACGACCTGCCCTCACCGGGGCTGCGCTACCGCGTCTATCGGGGCAGCCAGCCGATCACCAGCCGGGCCTCGCTCGCGGGCGCGACGCTGCTCGCGACGGTCCGGGACTCGAGCGCCGTGGACCGCCGCCGCACGCGGGTGATGGGTTCGCTCCAGACCTTCCGCGTCGACAGCGCCGCGGCGCCACTCGCCCCCGCCACCGGGCTGTTCGTGCACACGCCGGAGACGTCGGGTCTCGCCTGCTTCGCCGTGCTGGCCGAGTCCGCGGGCGTGATCCTCGACAGCACGCTGGTGCCCGGCGCCAACACGCTGGCCTCGCCGATCGCCGAATGGCCCGAGGCGCCGCTGCCCGTGTGGCAGCGGCGCACGCAGGTGCCCGCCGACGGCGACGACTACGTGCTGTGGGTGCACGACACCGAGACGCCCGCGCTGCCGGTGATGGCCAACCGGCCAAGCACGGCGACCCACCTGACCCTCAAACGCGGCCTTCCCGGTCGGCCGCTGGTGCTGCATGGCCACTCTCGCGGCGGCAACAGCTACCAGGGACTGCTCGGCTCCAGCTATCCCGGCGAGTCCATCCTGTGTATCGAGGATCACCTGCCGACGGCGGACTACAGCGGCTTCGCCTTCGGTTACGTGCAGGACTACGACCCGGACGTCTACTGGAACGGCGTGCGCCTTCCCGGCGGCATCGTGATGGACTACGTCGAGCAGCGCATCCGCTACGTGCTCGACTGGGCCCAGCGCGTGCTCGACCACGATCCCAAGCGGCTCTACGCGTGGGGCGGCTCGATGGGCGGCTCGATGGCGTTCTTCCTCGGCTTCCACCACCCGGAGCGCGTGGCGGCCACGTTCGGGGTGATCCCCAAGCTGTGCACCGGATACACCCCGGACAGCTACCTCGCACTGCGCGAGAGCTTCGACCGCATCTGGGGCCGGCTCGAGCACACGCCGATGGGTTCGAACGCGCTGCCGGTGTTCGACTGGATGGACGGCCGCTGGCTCGCCGAGCACCGCCGCGGCCCGGGCGCCCCGCCGATGTCGCTCTTCTTCGGGCGTCGCGACACCATCGTCGGCTGGCCGGAGAAGGTGGCCTACGCGCAGGCGATGCAGGCTCATCGCATCGGAGGCGCGCTCTTCTGGGACACGCGCCGGCACTTCGACAATCAGAACACGACGCCGTGGGCGCCGACCCAGACGGCGCGCCGGATGCACGCCTTCCGGCTCGACCGCAGCTTCCCCGCGCTCAGCCGGTGCACCGCGGACGGAGACATGGGCGACGGCTCGCCGGAGTCCGGGGACAGCCTGGGCACGATCAACGGCCACGTGGACTGGGACACCTCGCTCGTGGACCTGCCCGACCTGTGGATGTGCACGCTGCGCACCGTGAGCCTGACCCATCGCGACGGCGTGCTGCCGGCCCCCGACTCGGCGCAGGTGGACGTCACGCCGCGGCGGCTGCAGCAGTTCCTCGTGGCGATCGGCGCGCCCTATGCCTACGAGGTGAACGACGTGCTGAGCGGGCAGCGGCTGGCCGCGGGCACGGTGTTCGCCGACTCCGACGGGCTGCTCACGGTGCCCCAGGTGCCGGTCCGGCCCACGGGCACGCGGCTGACCCTCTCGCACCCGACGACCCGGACGCTGGCGAACACCGCGCCGCGCGAGGCGCCCGCCATCCGACTCGGCGGCAACCCCGTGCGCGGTTCGGCGCGGCTGTCGGTGCGCTGGCCCGCCGCGCTTCCGGTGCAGGTCCGGCTGCTCGATGCGTCGGGGCGGCTCGTGCGCCTGCTCCACTCGGGCGAAGCCGATCCCGAGACCCAGCTCGTCGTGCCGGCCGCCGGGCTGGCGCCGGGCCTCTACTGGATCGACGCCCGCCAGGGCGAGGCGCACGCCAGCCGCCGGCTGGTCGTGCTGCGCTGACTCACAGCTCGCCCGAGCGGATGATGTGCGCGAGCCGCCACGCGCTGGTGCGGATGCGGCGCTGCTGCGTCGCGAAGTCCACCTCGATGAGTCCGAAGCGGCCATCGAAGCCGTCGGCCCACTCGAAGTTGTCGAGCAGCGACCAGTGCAGATAGCCGGCGACCGGGATGCCGTTCGAGAGCGCCCGCGCCACCTGCCACAGGTGCATGTACAGGAACACCCAGCGGTCCTCGTCATCGCGCGCCGGCACGCCGTTCTCGGTGATCAGGATGGGGAGCTTGTAACGCGAGTACTCCTTGAGGAAGACGGCCAGCCCTTCGGGGTACACCTCCCAGCCGAGGTCGTTGAGCTTGCCCACGAAGCGCTGCTGGTCGAGGTCGCAGACGCCGCCCACGAATCCCGGCAGGTCGAGCCCCGTGTTCCGCACGAAGTCGCGCGTGTAGTAGTTGACGCCGATGAAGTCGAGCGTGCGCGACATGGGCAGCCGCTCCCAGAACAGGCCGGGCACGCGCAGGGCGCCCGTGTGCAGCGCGTCCACGAACAGGTGGTTGAACAGGTAGCCGCGGATGCGCGTGGACAGGCGGTCGCGCCAGCGCTTCGGATCGCAGGCGGTCAGCGCCAGCGCGTGCTTGGCGATGCTGACCATGGCGTCCGGCCGGTGCTGGTGGATGAGGTGGTAGGCGCGCACGTGGGCGCGCAGCATGTGGCGGAGCACGCCGAGCGCCGGCGCCCACGCCTGCGACTTGCCGGGCGGCCACTGCCCGATCAGCCAGCCCTTGTACACCTGCACCACCGGCTCGTTGAGCGTGATCCACCACCGCACCAGCGGGGCGTACTCGCGCACCACGCGCTCGACGAACCGCTCGAACAGCTCCTCGATCCGCGGATGCTCCCAGCCGCCCTCGGCGGCCAGCCAGCGCGGCAGCGTGTAGTGGTGGATCGTCACCACCGGTTCCAGGTGCTGCGCGTGCAGCGCCTCGAGCACGTCGCGGTAGTGGGCCAGGCCCTCGGCGGAGAACACGCCCGGCTCGGGCTCGATGCGGCTCCACTCGAGCGAGAACCGGTGGGCGTTGTGCTCCAGCGCCCGGGCCATCTCGAAGTCGTCGCGGAAGCGGTGGTAGTGGTCGGCCGCGTCCCCGCTCGGCGTGGCGACGCGGCCCGCCTGCTCCCACGCCCACCAGTCGTTGTTGGTGTTGCCGCCCTCGACCTGGTGCGCCGACGTCGCGGCCCCCCACAGGAAGCCGGCGGGGAATCGGAAGTTGGCGCCATGGATGCCGGGCTGCAGCAATCCGCCGGGCGGCGGCGCGGGCGCTGCACCCGCGACCGGCGCGGTGACGCGCGCGGGCGCTGCGGCGGGACGGTCGGCGATGGGATCCATGCGGGGCACTCCCTTGACGAGCGGCACTCACTCGCGTGACGCTCATCCTCCGCGCCATTCCGCTCAGTATCGAGCGCCATTCACGGGCGTCAAGCGGCGCCCGTCTCACCATGACCCGGGAGTCCCCATGGCCCGCACCCCGAAGCGCCATCTCCTGCCCCTCCCCAAGGGCCACCGCTCGCGCGAAGCCGCCTCGTTCGCGGCTCAGATGGAGGAACTCACCGAGCGCCTGTTCGCCGACCTCCGCGGCGTCACCGCCGCCGAGCTCGGCTGGCAGTCCAAGCGCGGGCACAACACCATCGCCATGCTGATCGCGCACTGCGCCATCGTGGAGGTCTACTGGACCGCCGTCGCCGTGGGCCGCTGGGAGGAAGCGCTGTGCGAGCGCGTGCTCGGCATCGGCGTGGACGACGACGGCATGCCGCTCGCCCCGGACGGACGGCCGCCGCGCGCGCTGCGCGGCGCCACGCTGCGCGACCTCAAGACACTCATGGGCCGCGCCCGCCGATTCGTGCTCCGCGAGGCCAAGGGCCTCACGGACGCCGACCTCGACCGCCGCATCACTCGCACGCGGCGCGACGGCTCGCGCTCGGTCTTCAGCGTGCGCTGGATCCTCTACCACGTGCTCGAGCACCTGGCCGGCCACTACGGACAGGTGCTGCTGCTCCGGCACCAGTACGCCGACCGAAGGAAGAAGAAGTGAGCGGGCGCATCGTCGCCTCGCACCTGCCCCTCGCCGGGGAGTGCGCCTCGATGCAGGCGGCCGTGCTGCTGGCCGGCCTGCGCGACCTCCACCGCCAGCTCGACGAACTGGCCGCGGGCCTGAGCCCGGCGCAGCTCGAGTGGCAGCCGGGCGTGCGCCCCGCCGGCGCGGCCGGCACCGGCCGCAACACCATGGGCATGCTGCTCGCTCACATCGCCGTCGCCGAGACCCACCTGACCCAGGTCGGCCTGAAAGGGGACCGCGACGGCCACGTGCAGGACGTCATCGGCATCTCGGTCGAGGACGAGGGCATGCCGGTGCCTCCGGGCGGCGGCCCCGCGCCGGCGCTGGCGGGCCGGGACGCGGCCTTCTTCCGCGCGATGCTCGATCGCTCGCTGGCGCACCTGACGGCGGCGGTCACCCCGCTCACCGACGCCGACCTCGACGTCGTGGTCCGGCGTCCGCCGCGGCCCGACGGCACGCAGCGCGTGTTCGACCGGCGCTGGGTGCTGTTCCACGCGGTCGAGCACGCGGCGCAGCACCTGGGGCAGCTCACCAGCCTCCGCAACCAGGCGACGGCGGCCGGCATCGGCTGAGCGAGCGCGGCGCGGAACGCGAACGCGCCCCGGCGGGGACCGCCGGGGCGCGTTGGGTTCCACTGGTGCAGGACGGCCGGACTACGTGCCCTCGCTCCACGAGGCCATGTAGCGCACCTGCTCCGGCGTCATCACGTCGATCGAGACGCCCATGCTCTTCAGCTTGAGGCGCGCGATCTCCTGATCGATCGGCTTCGGGATGATGTGCACGTCCTTCGAGAGCTTGGCCGCCTTCTTCTTCAGGTACTCGACCGACAGCGCCTGGTTGGCGAAGGACATGTCCATCACCATGGCCGGGTGCCCCTCGGCGGCGGCGAGGTTGATGAGACGCCCCTCCCCCAGCAGGTAGATGCGCTTGCCGCCCTTGAGCTTGTACTCGTCCACGTACGGACGGGCGACGCGCTTGGACGTGGCCATGCGCTCGAGCGCCGGGATGTCGAGTTCGACGTTGAAGTGACCGCTGTTGGCGACGATGGCGCCGTCCTTCATGGCCGCGAAGTGCTCGCGGCGGATGACCGACTTGTTGCCGGTCACCGTGATGAACAGGTCGCCCTTGGGAGCCGCTTCCTCCATCGAGGTGGCGATGTAACCGTCCATCGCGGCCTCGAGCGCACGCACCGGGTCGATCTCGGTGACGTACACCGTCGCGCCCATGCCCTTGGCCCGCGCGGCCAGACCGCGGCCGCACCAGCCGTAGCCGGCGATGACCACCGAGGAGCCGGCGACCAGCATGTTGGTGGCGCGCAGCA
>CAZMQP010000168.1:0-5904 GCA_964568385.1 uncultured bacterium | reverse complement strand
GGTACTGCTCGGGGTCGCGCGGGTCGCCCCACTCCTCGTACTCGCCGACCGTGAGGGGCAGCTGGTCGTCGAGCATCGTGTTGATGACGTCCACGAACGGCACCTGCATGAGCACGCCCTTCCACAGGTCGGGGCGCAGGTTCACGACGGCGCCCATCAGCAGGCCGCCGGCGCTGCCGCCCTGGATGACGAGCCGGTCGGGGGCGGTGACCGAGGTGGCGATCAGGTGCTCGGCGCAGGCGATGAAGTCGGTGAACGAGTTCATCTTGCGGCTCATGCGGCCGTCGTCGTGCCACTTCTGCCCGCGGTCGGCTCCGCCCCGCACGTGCGCCACGGCGAAGACGACGCCGCGGTCCACGAGGCTGAACCGGCTGGGACTGAATGCCACCGTGCCCGAGATGCCGTAGGCGCCGTAGCCGTAGAGCAGGCAGGCGGCGCTGCCGTCGCGCGGGGCGTCCGCGAGGGACAGCAGCGTGACCGGCACGCGCGCGCCATCGGCGGCAACGGCCTCGGTGCGCTCGATGCGATAGCGCGCCGGGTCGTAGCCGCCGAGCACCGGCTGGCGCTTGAGCAGGGTCGAGCGCAGCGACACCAGGTCGAGGTCGTACACGCTCGAAGGGGTCACGAACGATTGGTAGGTGTAGCGGAAGGCCGGCGCGTCGAACTCCTCGTTGACGCCCATGGTCACCAGGTAGGCCGCTTCCTCGAACCG
Source organism: uncultured bacterium (assembly GCA_964568385.1). GTDB lineage: Bacteria > Eisenbacteria > RBG-16-71-46 > RBG-16-71-46 > RBG-16-71-46 > CADEFY01. The sequence goes on along the minus strand of CAZMQP010000168.1, from coordinate 5,192 downwards.
CACGCGGCGGCCCTCGCCGGTCGCGGGGTCCAGCACCAGCAGGTGCGGCAGCGCGTCCTCGCGCTCGCCCACCACGACCACGTCGCGGAAGCACGCGAGCCACGTCACCGTGATGTCGTCGCGGTGCGGGCGCACCTCCGTCCAGTGCTCGGGGCCGGGCGTGGCGACCGGGGCCGTGACGATGCGGAACTCCCTGCCACGGTCGTTGATCCGGATCCAGAAGTGCTCACCACGGTGGTCGAGGTCGTACTCGACGTCGTGCCGGCGCGCGGCCACGAGCGTGAGGGCCGCCGACGGGTCGGCGGCGGGCAGCACGTGCACCTCGCTCGTCGTGTGGCTGCCGGCCGCATAGACGAGCCACGCGCCGCTGCGGGTGAGCCCGATGCTGACGCTGAAGCGCTCGTCGGGCTCCTCGGCCATCGGCACGTGGGCGCCGCCGCCGGCCGGGATCCGGAACAGGCGGTGCGAACGCTTGGTGACCTCGTCCTCCTGCGTGTACAGCAGCGTGCGGCTGTCGGCGGCCCACGCCACCGAGGTGACGCGCTCGGCCGTGACCGGCAGCACGGCGCCGGTGTCGAGGTCGCGCACGTGCAGGGTGTACTGGCGGTATCCGGTCGAGTCGGTGGTGTACGCGAGGCGCGTCCCGTCGGGGCTCACCTCGAAGTCGCCGATGGCCATGAACGTGTGGCCCTCGGCGAGCGCGTTGACGTCGAGGATCACCTGCTCCTCGGCCTCCATCGAGCCGGGGCGCCGGGCGTGCACCGGGTACTGCTTCCCCTCGATCGTCCGCGTGTAGTGGAGCCACCCGCCCTTGGCGTAGGGCACCGAGAGGTCGGTCTGCTGGATGCGCCCCAGCATCTCCTGGTAGAGCGCCTCCTGGAACGCCTTCGAGCCGTCGGTCATCGCCTCGGTGTAGGCGTTCTCGGCCTCGAGGTGGGCGATCACGCGCGGGTCGTCCTTGTCGCGCAGCCAGCCGTACGCGTCGGTGCGCGTCTCGCCGTGCAGGACGGTGGTGACCGGGCGCGGCTCGGCGGCGGGCGGCGCGGGGAGGGAGCGGGCGTCGGGGGTCATGCGGAGGCGGTCTCTCGTCGGGTGGGAGCGAGCCCGCCGGCGGCCGGGCCGGGCGGGCGGGAACGGGTCATGGCGGGCGTGGCCGGGCGCATCAGTCGCGGCCGGTCCCGGCGGGCGAGTCGTCGTCCGCGCGGCGGGCGCCGACGAACACCGTGTCGCCCTCGCCCAGGCCGAGCCGCACCGCGGCGTCGCCGCCGACCTGCGCGATCTCGAGCCGGCCCGAGGAGCCGAGGATGGCCACCAGCGTGCCCACCGGCGCGTCGCCGTAGGAGCGCGCGAGTCCTCGCACGCGGCGCTCGTGCACGTGCACCTCGAGCGCCGACTCGTCGAAGCGCTCGCCGAAGGCGGCGTGCAGCGCGGCGTCGGTCAGGTTGGTGAGGGCGTTGCCGAAGCGGTCGATGAACACGATGTGGCCGGTGAGGCCGCCGCGTGCGGCCGCGGGCGCTGGCAGCGCCAGGCGCACCGGGTCGGCGACGCGCGGTCCGAACTCGGCGATGGGCACGCCGGCGGCGAGGTGCGCGGCCACCGGCGCGAACACGTCGCGTCCATGGAACGTGCGGCTGACCGGGCGCCGGAACCATCGTGTCTCCGTGAGCGCGTGCACCACGGCGCCGGGCGCGGCGGCGGCCCACTCGAGCAGCCCGTTGTCGGGACCCACGAACCACTGCCCGTGGGCGCCGACTGCCAGCGCGCGCCGGTCGGTGCCGACGCCGGGGTCCACCACCGCCAGGTGCACGGTGCCGGCGGGGAAGTCGGGCGCGGCGGCCTCGAGCACGAATGCGCCGTGGGCGATGTGGCCGGGCGTGATGGTGTGCACGAGGTCCACCACCGGGGAGTCGGGCGCGATGCCGTGGAGCACGCCGTGGACCACGCCGACGAACCAGTCCTCGAGGCCGAAATCGGAGGTGAACGTCACGATGGGAGCGGGCACGATGGACTCCGCGAGGGGGAGGGCGGCGGACGGCGCGAGCGGCGAGCCTAGCCCACGCGCCCCGGCGCGGCGAGCATCGGCGACAGGATCGCCCACGCCCCCTCGGGGGTGAGCCGCGTCAGGCAGCGCAGGTCGTCGCACTCGTCGCGGTGGCACGGGCTGCACTCGGCGCGCACCGTGTACGCACGGTGGCGTTCCCGCTCCGGATACGGGAAGAACATCGCCGGCCGGTTGCGGCTCATGAGGCCGAGTGTGGGCGCGCCGGCGGCGACCGCCGTGTGCACCGGTCCGGTGTCGCCGCACACGAACGCGGCGCACAGCGACTGCAGCGCGACGAAGCGGGCGAGGGGCCAGCCCGAGACCAGCCGGGCGCGCTCGGCGGGCAGGCCGGCGAGCACGGCGCGCGCGGCCTCCTCCTCGCCGGGTCCGGCAGTCACGAGCGCGACGGCGTCCTCGTGCGCCGCGAGCGCGAGCGAGGCGAGCGCCGCGAAGCGCTCCGGGGCCCAGCGCCGCGTCGGCCAGCGGGCGCCGGGATGGAACCCGATCAGCCGCGCCGGGGCCGGCACGCCCATCGTCGCGAGGCCCTCGCGCGCCTCGAGGCGGCGGGCCTCGCTCACGTGCAGCCGCGGCGTGGCGGGCGAGGCGGGGATCGCCCAGCCGAGCGCGGCCAGCGACGCCAGATGGAAGCCGGTCGCGCTCAGCGTGCGCGGCCGGGCGTGGTGGGTGTAAAGGGCGGAGCGCCAGCCCTTGTTCGGGTAGCCCACGCGCAGCCGCGCGCCCGAGAGCGCGCTCCAGACCGCGGTGCGCGGATTGCAGAAGCAGTCGAGCACGATGTCGGGGCCGAAGCGGCGCAGCGCGCCCACCAGCCGCACGGTCTCGGCGATCGAGGGGCGGGGCGGCACCGCGATCACCTCGTCCACGCGCGGGTCCCCCTCGAGCAGCGGCGCGAGTCCGCGCTCGCACACGTAGGCGACCCGCGCCCCCGGGCACGCCTCGCGCACCGCCTCGAGCAGCGGCAGCGTCAGGCAGACGTCGCCCAGGAAGCGCGGGCGGATGAGGGCGATGCGGCGCACGGCCGCGGCGGCGGGAGGGCTCATGTAGGATGCGGGCGACCGTAGCGCGGCGCCGCCGCGCCCGCCACCACTCCGCCGATCCGCGTGGGGGACCCCGTGAGCGACGACCGACCGACGCACGAGAGCCGCCTGATCCACGGCCCCGATCCGAGCCACACCGGCGCCGTGTCCACGCCGCTCGTGCACAGCGCCACGTTCACGTTCCCGAGCCTCGACGCCATGGTCGAGGCGCAGGCGGCGGGGGCGGCGGGGGCGTTCTACCAGCGCGTCGGGCACCCCACCGTGCACGCGGTCGAGCGGCGGCTGGCCGACCTCGAGGGCAGCGAGGACGCGCTGCTGTTCCCCTCCGGCATGGCCGCCATCAGCACCACGCTGCTCGCCCACCTGCGCGCCGGCGATCACGCCGTGTGCGTGGATCCCTGCTACGGCGGCACGCAGCAGTTCCTCGCCTGGGGGGCCGAGCGCCTCGGCTGGACCTTCACGCTGGTGGACGCGCGCGAGCCCTCGGCGTGGGCGTCGGCGTTCCGCCCGCAGACGCGGCTGCTCCACCTCGAGTGCCCCATCAACCCGACGCTGACCGTGTTCGACATCGCGGCCGCCGCCGAACTCGGCCACCGCCACGGCTGCGTCGTGACGCTCGACAACACGGTCGCCTCGCCGCTCGGGCAGCGGCCGCTCGAGCTGGGCTGCGACCTGAGCCTCTACAGCGCCACCAAGTCCATCGCCGGCCACAGCGACGTGCTCGCCGGCGCGGTGATGGGCTCGCGCGAGCGCATCGCCGAGGTCCATGCCCTGCGCAAGCTGATGGGGCCCATGCCCGACCCGCAGAGCGCCTGGCTGATCGAGCGCAGCCTCAAGACCATGGCGCTGCGCGTGCGCGCCAGCAACGCCAATGCCCTCGAACTGGCGGCCCGGCTCGAGCGCCACCCGAGTGTGCCGCAGGTCTTCTACCCGGGGCTCGCCTCGCACCCGGGCCATGCGCTCGCGGCGCGCCAGATGCGGCTCGGGTTCGGGCCGCTGCTGGGGTTCGAGGTGCGCGGCGGGGCGGAGGCCGCCAAGCGGGTGGTGGAGGGCTTCCGGCTCATCAAGCACGGCGCCAGCCTGGGGGCGGTGGAGTCCCTGTCCAGCCTGGCCGCGTACACCTCGCACCTCATGCTGGGCGAGGCCGGCCGGGCCCGGGCCGGCATCCCCGAGGGGCTGGTGCGGCTGTCGGCCGGGATCGAGCCCGTGGACGACCTGTGGGCCGACCTCGAGCAGGCGCTCGCGGCCGCGCGGGCCTGAGGCCGCGCGGCTGTGCTAGACTTCGCGCCGCAATTCGCGCTCCCCATCCCAGCCCGGAGGATCCGCTTGAAGCGCCTCGTCTCGCTGCTCGCGTCCGTCATCCTCATGCTCGGCGCCTCGCAGGCGTTCGCGCAGGCCAAGCCGGCCGCCGCGAAGCCCGCGCCCGCCGCCGTGGACAGCCTCGCCCTGCTCGAGAAGGCGGTGGCCAGGGACTCCACCAAGTTCGACACGCTCTACCGGCTCGGCGTGCTCTACATGGACCGCGAGCGCATGAACGAGGCCGCCCGCGTGCTGACCAAGGCCGACCAGGTCCGCCCCAACGACCTCAAGGTGCTCGTGAACCTCGGCGTCGTGAGCGATGCCCAGGGCCGCGCCGCCGAGGCGCAGGGCTTCTACCAGAAGGCGCTCGCGGTCTCGCCGGGCGACTCGGTGGCGATGTGCCGGCTCGCCAGTTCGCACTACGCCAGCGGCCAGTACGACCTCGCGATGAAGCAGCTGCGCGAGCTGATCAAGGCCAAGCCGCGCTCGCATTGCGCGTACTTCACCATGGGCGTCGCGTTCGCCGACGCCGGCATCTACCGCGACGCCATCCGCATGTGGCGCAAGGTGGTCGAGCTCGCCCCGGATTCGCCCGAGGCGCTCTCGGCCAGGGAGTCCATCGACGTGCTCGAGAAGTTCATCGGACAGGCGCAGGCCCCGGCCCCGGCGCACGACCACAGCGGGCATTCGCACTGACCCTGAACCGAGCGAGCGCGTGAACCGCGCATGATCTACCTCGACCACAACGCCAGCACGCCGGTCCGCCCCGAGGTCGCCGAGGCCATGCAGAAGGCCCT
>CAZMQP010000167.1:0-5907 GCA_964568385.1 uncultured bacterium | reverse complement strand
GTCCGTCCGGCGTGACCGCGCGTCGGCGAGGGCACGCGGTGGCGGACGCCGCGCTCGGGAGCCCCCGCCACCTCGGCGGCGGCGACGAACGCGTCGGCCGGAACCGGGGCGCCCCGAAGGAGGCGCGCGGCGGCGACCGACTCGGCCGCCGGCGCGGCATCGGCCCAGCCGAGCGCCAGCGCCACGGCGCCCGCCGGCGAGACCGAGCGCGCGAGCGGCGCACGGTCGGAGCCCATCCACGCCGTCTCCTCGCGCGGCGGCACCGCTCCCGGGTCGCCGAGCGTGACTCCGAGCGCCAGCAGCGCGTCGAGCGTGCCGTCGGCGCGCAGGGCGTCGCGCTGCAGCCGCCCGGCGGGCTGGAACTCGACCGCGCGCACGAGCACCCGGCCGGCGGCCTCGAGCCCGGCGCGGACGCGGCGCACCGCGTCGTCCTCGGCGTCGGGGCCGAGGATGACGCGGACGGCCGCGGGCAGCGGGCGCATCGCGACACGGGACAGGTCGAGCGTGATCGCGGCGTCGAACCCGCGCGAGCCGCCCTCGAAACGGCGCCAGTCCTCCTCGCGGCCCTGGGCGCGCAGCACCGCGCGCGTGCGGTCGTCGGCCGGGAACACCGCCGCGAGCGCGCCGCCGCGCGGCGCGTGGGCCGCGAACGCGATGCGGTCGTCCATCTCGAGGGCTGCGACGCCCGCCCCGTGGCACTCGAGCACGGCGCCGCGCGCGGTGTCGCCGAGCGCGTCGAGCACCGCCGCGAGCACGTCGAGCCCGCTCACGCCGGGGCGGGGTTCGCCCTCGAGTCGCACGCCCACGACGGCGGGGCGCGCGAACGGCAGCGGATGGCCCGCGAGCGCCGCGGCGCCCTCGAGCGGACCCACCGACCAGCCCAGCATGCCGAAGGCGCCGGCGCCGGCGACGCTCGCGCCCGGGCCGCACACGGCGTGGCCCGGTGCGGCGAACGCGCGCCGGTGCAGCGCGCCGCACGGGGCCGCGCCCGGCCGCGCGAACGTGATGCCGGCGCGCGCGGTCATCGCCTGCAGGTAGCGCAGGTCCTCGCTGGCGTCGGGCCCGGCCGGCGGTACGTCGCCCGCCACGAGCGCGCGCGCGCAGGCGATGCGTCCGCCGCCGAGCGCCTCGTACGCGAGCAGCGCGACGGTGCCGTCATGCGTGTCGAGCACGACGTGGTCGGCGCGCGGCGGCCGCCACGAGCCCGGCTCGCCCCAGGGGGACTCGTCGGCCCGCAGCAGTTCCGCGGTCAGGTGGCTGGTGAGCGGACTCACCCCTCGCCGCCGGACTTGGGCGGGCTCGGCGGGCTCGGGGCGCTCGGCGGCGTCGAGGGCGCGCCGGCGCCGCCCGAGGCGGGCTTGTCCCCGCCGGCGTCCGCCTTGGCCTTCTGCTGATAGCTGCTGCTGCGGTAGTCGGTGATGTAGAAGCCCGATCCCTTGAACAGCAGGCCCGCGCCCCCGGCCGGCACGCGTTTGGCGGCCGCGCCGCACTCCGGGCAGTGGCGCGGCGATTCGTCCTTGATGCGGTGCTCGACCTCGAAGGTGTGCTCCTGCGGGCATCGGTAGACGTAGGTGGGCATGCTTCCTCCGAACGCGGTTCAGTCCGCCCGCGCGGCGGCGAGCGCACAGGCGATGGTGGAGACCTCCACCACGTCGTCGCTGCTGCAGCCTCGCGAGAGGTCGTTGGCCTGCCGGGCGAGGCCCTGCAGGATGGGTCCGTAGGCGGCGGCACCCGCCAGCCGCTGGACGAGCTTGTAGCCGATGTTGCCGGCGTCGAGATCTGGGAACACCAGCACGTTGGCGTGCCCCGCCACCACCGAATCGGCGGCCTTGCGGCGCCCGACGTCGGGCACCAGCGCCGCGTCGGCCTGCAGTTCGCCGTCGATGTGCAGGTCGGGACGGCGCGCGCGCGCGAGCGCGGTGGCCTCGCGCACCTTCACCACGTGCGGGTGCTCGGCGCTGCCGCGCGTCGAGAACGACAGCATCGCCACGTGCGGCACCTCCTGCGTCAGCTGCCGGTGGTGGTCCGCCGCGAGGCACGCGAGTTCGGCGAGCTGTTCGGGCGTCGGGTCCGGCAGCACGCCGCAATCGGCGAACGTGAGCGGCCGCTCGCGGCCGCCCGGGGCGGGGAGCACCATCAGGAAGAACGAACTCACGCTGCGCACGCCCGGGGCCAGCCCGATGAGCCACAGCGCGGCGCGCAGCACGTCGGCCGTGGTGCGCTCGGCGCCGGCCACCAGCGCGTCGGCCTCGCCGGCGCGCACGCGCGCCGCCGCCTGGAACAGCGGATCCGCGGCGGCGCGCTCGAGCGCCTCGCCCGTGAGCCGCTCGCCGCGCGCGGCGGCCAGCGCGGCACGCGTCGCGGCGACGAGGCCGGCGGCGGCGGCGTCCAGCAGCTCGACCCCGTGCAGGTGGGCGCCGGCCTCGCGGGCGGTCGCGCGTGCCACCGCCGGGTCGCCGACCACCGTGACCCGCGCGCGTCCGTCACGGGCGAGCCGCGCCGCCGCGTGCACCACGCGCGCATCTCCCGGCTCGGCCAGCAGCAGGCGCTGGGGGCGCGCGGTCGCGAGCCGGCGGATGCGTTCGAGCGTGGCGCTCACCGGCCCGACGACGCCTGGGCGCGGAATCGCTGCTTGAGCGCCCGCTCCACATTGGGCGGCACGAGGCCGCGGATGCGGCCGCCGTGACGGGCCACTTCCTTGACCAGCGTCGAGTTCAGATAGGTGAACTCCTGGCTGGGCATGAGGAACGCCACTTCGAGGTCGGGACTCAGGCGCCGGTTCATGAGCGCCATCTGGAACTCGAACTCGAAGTCGCTGACGGCGCGCAGACCGCGCACCATGACCTGCGCCCCGACGCGCCGCGCGCACTCGACCACCAGCCCGTCGAAGTGCATCGCCGTCACGGTGCGCGTGTCGCCGAGTGCGCCCTCGATGAGCGCGACGCGCTCCTCGCGCGTGAACAGCGACTGCTTGGCGGGGTTGTGCGCGACCGCGACGATGACGCGGTCGAAGATCGCCGCAGCCCGCCGGGCGAGGTCGAGATGGCCGTTGGTGAAGGGGTCGAAGCTGCCGGGGAACAGCGCCACGCGCGGCCTTCTCATCCGAGTTCCTCCCCAGGCGGCGCGCTCGTGCGCGCCTCGTACACATCCACCACCGTCTCGCCGTAGCGCCGCTCCTGCGAGCGGACCAGACCGCCGGCGGTCTCGGGCACCACATCCTTGGCATGTCGCTCGAGCACGACGCGCGTGCCGGATTCCAGCACACCCGGGCGTCCCAGTCCCGCCAGCGCCGCGGCGGCCTCGTCCCCGCCATAGGGCGGGTCCAGCAGCACCAGGCCGGCCTCGCGCAGGGGCTCGGCGATCTGCTTGAGACCCCGCGGAAGGGGAAGCCCCCATATCCTTGCGCGGCTTTCGATTCCAAGCTTGGCCAGATTGGCCTGGATGCACTCGCGCGCCTGCCGGTCGGCGTCCACGAAGTGGGCGAACGCGGCCCCGCGCGACAGCGCCTCGATCCCGAGCGAGCCGCTTCCGGAGTAGAGGTCCACGATCTTCAGGCCCTCGAGCGGCCCGAGGGCCATGAACAGCGCTTCCCGCACCCGGTCCGAGGTCGGACGGGTGTGACGACCGCGCGGCGCCACGATCGGGCGGCCGCCGAACTCCCCGGCGATGACTCGCATGAGCGGGAACGCAGGATGCGCGAGCCGCGGAGCAGGCGTCAACTCAGGGCAGCCGCACCTCGACCACGCCCGGCGGCGCCCGCAGCGTGAAGCCCGACTCCCCCCGGGCGGCGAGGAACCGCCACTCCGAGAGGCGGTAGACCGTGCCCCCCTCGGCCTCGGGCAGTTCGAGCCGCACCGGCAGGCCCCGCGCATCGAGCTGCACGAGCGCGCTGTCCGCCGCCTCACCCGCTCGCGCGGGCAGGATGACCCACCAGCGACCGGGACTGTCCCGCCGCTCGCGGACGCCCGTGCCGCTGCCGAGCAGCACGCGCCACCACCGCAGCGCCGGGGCCACGCGCGCCGGCGACATCCGGATCAGCTGCCCCGCGGCGGGGTCGAGCCAGTCGCCGCCGTCGGCGCGAACGGTCACGATCTCGCCCGTGCCGCGCACGTCGAGCCGCGCCCGATCGGGCGGCTCGAGCGCCAGGCGCGCCCGCACCTCGCGCCCCGCCTCGCCCGGCATCCCGGCAAGCGTGTAGCGGAGCACCGCCTCGGCGCGGCCCTTGGAGGTGAGCGCGGCGCGCATCGCGCGCGAGGACTCGAGCGGGGCCGGCTGGGCCGGCCTGGCCAGCGCGATCGCGCACGCGGCGGCGAGCAGCGCCCGCACGGCGAGCCGGCTCACCCGCCCACCCCGAGCGCATCGAGCCACAGCCGCAGTTCGTCCCAGCCGATGCGCCGTGCATCGCGCGGCAGGCGCAGGTCCATCCATTCGGGCCGAGCCTGCGCCGGGAACGAGGCCGACTCCAGCGTCAGCGCACACGACAGCCAGCCCTCACGGTCGGCGAGCGTGACCCGGTGCGGCCATCGCACGCCCTCGGCCTCGCGCCAGTCGTCGTAGCGGGCCAGCACGCCGCGGCCGTCGCGCCACCACGACGCCTCGCGCGGCTCGCCCGCGCCATCGAGCTCCAGGGCGAGCGAATCGGCGCCCAACCGCCACGCGAGGCGCCAGCGGCCCTCCTCGACCGTGGCCGACCGCCACGCCTCGGCGGGTGGCGACCACGTGGCGCCGATCAGGCGCGCCACCCACGCGCCCGCCCCGCCGACGCCGAGCGTCTCGCCGGCGCCGGCCAGCGAGAAGGCGATGCGCTCCGACGGCACCCAGACCACCAGGCTGTCGCCCTGCAGCACGACGTCGGCGGCGGCGCCGAGCAGCCAGCGCGCGCGCAGCCGGAAGCCCGTGTCCCCCGACAGCGTCGTCTGCGCGATCAGCGCCGGCAGCCGTCCGGTCGCACGGCCGTCCAGCTGCACGCGGCCGTCGGCGCGCACGGCAGCCAGCCTTGCGGCGCGCTCGGTCACGCCGCGCTGATGCCGGATGCGGGTCGCCTCGGGCGTGCCGAGCCGCGGCACGCGCGCACAGGCCGTCAGCGACAGCGCCGCGAGCGCCACCAGCGCCAGGCGCCTCACGCCGCCTCCGCCCGGGCGCGCAGCACCTCGGTGGCGACCTCCTCGACCTCGCGGCCCTCGGTGCTGACGCGGGCGTGCGCGACCTCGCCGTACAGGGCCTCGCGCTCCGCGAGCAGCTGGCGAAGTCGCGCGAGCGGGTCGTCTCCCGCGAGCAGCGGCCGGTGGCGGGCGGGCTCCCCTTCGGGGCCGCCCAGTCGTGCGAGCGCCGTCTCGGGCGTCACCTCCAGCCACACGACGAAGCAGGAGCCGCGGAGCTTGTCGCGGCGGCCGGCATCGAGCACCACGCCGCCGCCGGTGGCCAGCACCTGCACGCCGGCACCGATCAGCTGCGCCAGCAGTTCGCTCTCGCGCCGGCGGAACCAGGCCTCGCCCGAGCGCTCGAACAGCGCCGCCACCGGCAGCCCCTCCTGCGCCTCGATCATGGCGTCGAGGTCGGCCACCGAGGCGCCGAGCCGCTCGCCGAGGCGGCGGGCGACCGCGGTCTTGCCGGCGCCCATCAGGCCCACGAGGGCGATCGGTCTCAGATTCGGGGCTCGCATGCGGCGACCCTCGCACGCGCCGAGGCGCAACAGCAAGCGAGACGGCCGCCGCCCCTCGCGGGACGGCGGCCGCTCGTCATGGAGTCGTGAACGACCGTCAGTTCTCGGCGACCTGCCGGATCAGGCGCGGCGTCACGAAGATGATGAGCTCGCGGTTCTGGTCCACCGTCGAGTTGGAGCTGAACAGCGCGCCGATGAGCGGGATGTCCTTGAGGATGGGCATGCCGCGGCGCACCGTGGACGTG
>CAZMQP010000166.1:0-5989 GCA_964568385.1 uncultured bacterium | reverse complement strand
CTCGCCGAGCGCGCGGCGCTGGCGGCGGCCGACCGCGCCCTGCGGCGCGCGGCCGCCATGGTGGAGCACGACTCGCTCGCGAGTGCGGCGGCCGAGGCGGCGCGCGCGCTGGCGGTGGGCGAGGCGCGGCTCGGGGCCACCCATCCCGCCACGCTCCGCGCGGCCATCGCGCAGGCGGGCATCGCGTTCCGGCTGGGGCGCGCCGAGGAGGCGGACTCGCTCGCGGCGCTCGTGCTCGAACGGCTCAGCCCCGGGGACCGTGCGGAGCACCCGCTCGCCGCCGCCGCCGAGCAGGTGCGCGGCCGCGTGGCCAAGAACTTCGAGGGCAGCCGCAGCCGCGCGCGCGCGATGGGGCACTACCAGCGGGCCCTGGCGATCCAGTCGAAGGCGTTCGGGGAGCGGTCGCTCGAGGTGGCCGCGGTGCACCACGAGATGGGCAACCTCGAGCGCATGGTGCAAAGGCCGCGCGAGGCCATCGGGCACTTCGAGCGCGCGCTCGAGATCCGTCGCGAGCGGCTCGGGCCGCGGCACGAGGATGTCGCCTCCACGCTGAGCGCGCTGGCGTTCCTGTCGGCGGCGCGCGGCGAGTGGCGCGAGGCGGCCGAGCGCATCCGCGCCGCGCTCGCGGCGGCGCCCGACTCGCTGCCTCCCGCCACCGCCACGATGCGCCACGGGCTGCTCGGCCGGGCGCTGCGGCGGCTCGGCCGTGCCGCCGACGCCGTCGGGCCGCTCGAACGGGCGGCCGCCGCCGCCGAGACCACGTGGGCGCGCTCCGGCCGCGACGCCGGCAGCACGCTGCAGTCCGGGCTCAGCATCCACGGCGAACTGGCCATGACGCTCGCGGCGCTCGGGCGCGGCGAGGAGGCGTTCCGGCAGATGGAGCGAGGACAGGCGAGGGGGTGGGCGGAGTCGTCGGGCGAGGCCGACCCGTGGCGCGACCTGCTCGCGCGGGTGCAGCGGGCCTGTCCCGAGGATGCCGCCGTGGTGGGCTGGACCCGCCTCACGGTGGCGCCGCCGGGCGGCGACTTCCCCGCCTGGGCCTACGTGGTGCGCTCGCGCGGCAGCGTGCAGTGGGTGCGCATCGACCGGCTCGCCGGATGGCCGGCGAGCCGCCTGCCGGTCCGCGATGCGCTCGTGACCGAGGTGTACCGCGCATCGCTCTGGCCGCTGCGCATCGAGGACACGCGCGCGGTGGATTCGCTGGCGAGCCTCATGCACCGGCAGTGGTTCGCGCCCGTCGAGCCGCATCTCGCAGGCGTGCGTCGGCTGATCGTGGTGGGCCCCGACCTGATGGCGTCGGCGCCGCTGGCGCTCGCGAGAGACGGCGAGGGCCGCTCCCTCGGCGAGCGCTTCGCCGTGCACTACGCCCCTTCGGCGCTGGCGGTCGCGATGCTCGCCGAGCGCGCCGCGCCCGCGCCGCGGGGCCCGATGCGGGCCGTGCTCGTGGGCGCGCCGGCGGCGGCGGCCGCCGACTCCGGGCGCTATGCACCGCTCGTCGGCGTCGGCGACGAACTCGCCGCGCTGGCGCGCCTCTTCCCCGAGGCGGAGGTGCTCACCGGGCCATCGGCCAGCGCGGGCCGCCTGCGGGCGCTCGCCGCCGGCGGCGGGCTCGCCCGTGACGGCGTCCTGCACGTGGCGGCCCACACCGAGATCGAGGCCAATCGCGTGATGCAGTCCGCGTTCGTGCTCGCCCCCGAACCGGGAAGCACCCGCAGTTCGCGGCTGCTGGCGAGCGAGATCGCCTCCGACTGGCGGCTGCGCGCGCGGCTCGTGAGTCTCGCGGGCTGCCGCTCGATGCTCGGCATGAACTCGGCGACCGAGGGCTGGCTCGGGCTGCAGAGTGCGTTCCTGAGCGCGGGCGCACGCTCCGTGCTCGTGAGCCTCTGGCGGGTGGAGGATGCGGCCACGGCGAGGCTGATGACCGAGTTCTACGCGCGTCTGACCGACCGCTCGGCGCCGGTGGATGCGGCGGAGGCGCTCCGCCTCGCGCAACAGGCCGTGCGCCGATGGCGCGCGCCGGACGGTCGCGCGCCCTATGCGCATCCGGTCTATTGGGCGGGGTTCGCCCTCGTGGGCGCAGGCGAGTAGTCCCGCGCGAGCCGGCCACGAGGCCCTGCGAGAGGCCGTCATGAACCCCGCTCGGGATCGCAGGCGACGGGGAGAGGCGAGGGATGGCGGGAGGGGAAGCGGTTGGACTAGGCTCCGCGCCGGAGCACGACTTCGCTCCCGGACGTCACTCGGAAGGAGGCCCGCCATGTTCCGGTTCCGTGATTCGACCCGTGTCGCGTGGTGGCTCCCGCTGCTCGCGGCCTGTGCCCTGGCCCAGGCCGCCGACGCCGGTCAGCCCCTCTTCCCGGGGATGGGCAAGCATCATCGGGCGGTCGCCACCGTTTCCAAGTCCGCCCAGCGCTACTTCGATCAGGGCATGGTCCTCATGATGTCGTTCAATCACGACGAGGCCATCCGGTCGTTCGAAGCCGCCGCCCAGCTCGACTCGACGTGTGCCATGGCGTGGTGGGGCATCGCGCTCGCGAACGGTCCGCACATCAACAACCCGGCGATGTCGCCCGAGCAATCGCAGGCGGCGTGGGCCGCGCTGCAGCGCGCGCGCACGCACTCGGCTTCGGCGGCGCCGGTGGAGCGGGCGCTCATCGAAGCGCTGGGCCGCCGCTACGCCGACCCGGCGCCCGAGGACCGCCGCGCGCTCGATGAGGGCTATGCCGACGCCATGCGCGACGCGTGGAGGCGATTCCCGAACGACCCCGATGTGGGCGCCCTGTGCGCCGAGGCGCTGATGGACCTGCACCCGTGGGACCTCTGGACGAGTGCGGGGGAGGCGCGGCCGTGGACGCCCGAGATCCTCGCCGTACTCGATGCCGTGCTCGCGATGGCGCCCGCGCACCCCGGGGCGAACCATCTGAACGTGCACGCGCGCGAGGCGTCGCCGCATCCCGAGCAGGCGCTGGCTTCCGCCGACCGCCTTCGGACGCTGGTGCCGGGAGCCGGACATATGGTGCACATGCCCGCCCACATCTACTGCCGCGTGGGCCGCTGGGCCGACGCCTCGGCCGCCAACGTCCGCGCCATCGAGGTCGACCGGGCCTACCGTGCGCGCGCTCCCCGGCAGGGATTCTACAGCGTGTACATGGCGCACAACCGGCACTTCCTCTCGTGGTCCTCGCAGATGGAGGGCCGCCAAGCCGCGGCGCTCGAAGCGGCGCGCGGCATGCTGGCCCACCTGCCCGAGGACTTCGTGCGCGAGTCGGCCTTCTTCGCCGACGGGTTCATGAACATCCTCATGGAGACCCAGATGCGGTTCGGCCGCTGGGACGAGGTCCTCGCGACGCCCGAGCCGCCCGAGCATCTGCCCATCACGCGGGCCTACCGGCACTACGCGCGCGGCACGGCCCATGCCGCGCTCGGGGACATCGCCGCCGCGCGCAGCGAGCAGGCGGCATTCCGCGAGGCGCTCGGCCGTGTGAGCGAGGAGATGATCGTGGGGAACAACTCCGCTCGGAAGGTGCTCTCGATCGCCGACCACCAGCTGGAGGGCGAGATCCGCAACCGGCAGGGCGACGTGGAGGGCGCTTTGAGCGAGCTGCGCGAGGCCGTGAGGATCGAGGATTCGCTGGTCTACGACGAAGCCCCGGACTGGCTGCTTCCCATTCGCCACGCGCTCGGCGCCGTGCTCGTGCGCACGAGTCGCTGGCCGGAGGCCGAGGCCGTCTATCGCGAGGACCTGACGCGATACGCCGAGAACGGGTGGTCGCTGTGGGGGCTCGCACGCGCGCTGCGCGAGCAGGGGAAGGCGGCCGAGGCCGACGCCGTGCAGGCGCGATTCCGCAAGGCCTGGAAGCGGGCCGACGTGTCGCTCGCCTCGACGTGCTTCTGCCAGGTGTGGAACTGACGCGGGGGCCGGCGCGCGGGCTCGTGTAGCATGCGGGCATGTGCGCCGCCCCGTCCCCCCGCCACATCACGGTGATCGGTGCCGGCGCCGCCGGCCTGACCGCCGCCATCCGTGCGGGCGAGGCCGGCGCGGCGGTGACCCTGCTCAACGCCCATCCCAGGGTGGGGCTCAAGATCCTGATGAGCGGCGGCACCCGCTGCAACGTGACCCACCGCGAGGTCACGGAGCGCGACTACCACGGCGGCTCGCGCAAGGTGGTGGCGCGCATGCTGCGCGCATTCACCCCCGAGCAGACGCTCGAGTGGTTCGAGCGCGACCTGGGTGTGCCGCTCAAGCTGGAGGAGACCGGCAAGTACTTTCCCGAGAGCGATGACGCACAGACCGTTCTGGACGCCCTGCTCGCCGCCGCCTCGCGCGCCGGCGTCACGCTACGCTCGGGCGTGCAGGCGGTGCGGCTCGAGCGCGAGACGAGCGGAGGCTGGCGCGTCGGCGTGCGCCGAGTGGCCGACAGCGCCGCCTTCGGCTCCGGCGTGCGCGCCCACGGCGGCACCGAGTGGCCGCTGCCCGCCGCCGGACCCTCGGAGTGGATCGCGTGCGACGCCGTGGTCATGGCCGCCGGGGGCCTGAGCTTCCCGCGCACCGGCAGTGACGGCACCGGCTACGCGCTGGTCGCCTCGCTGGGGCACACGATCGTGCCGCCCGTGCCCGCGCTGACGCCGCTCGCCTCGGACGACGACCTGTGCCGCGGCGCGCAGGGCGTGACGCTGCCGGTCGAACTCGCGCTGTGGGTGGACGGCCGCATCGAGGCGCGCGCCCGCGGCTCGATGCTGATCGCGCACTTCGGCTACACGGGGCCCGCCGCGCTCGACCTGTCGCGGCACTGGCACCGGGCCGAGGGGCGCACTCGGCGCGTGACCGCCTCGCTCGTGCCCGGCGCGAGTTTCGAGTCGCTGGAGACCGCGTGGCTGCTCGACGGCAAGCGGCACCCCGGACGCGGCGTGCGCGGGTTCCTGGGGGCGAGGCTGCCCGAGCGCCTGGCCGACATGATCACCGCCGAGTCGGGGCTGGGAGGGGTGACCATGGCGCAGACCGCCAGGGAGCGAAGGAGCGCCATGCTGCGCGCGGTGCTCGAGCGCGACCTGCACGTGACCGGCACGCTCGGCTACGAGAAAGCCGAGGTCACCGCCGGCGGCGTGCCGCTGACGGAGGTGTCGGCCTCGACGCTCGAGTCGCGTCTCGCGCCGGGACTGTTCCTGTGCGGCGAGGTGCTGGATGTGGAGGGAAGGCTCGGCGGGTTCAACTTCCAGTGGAGTTGGTCATCCGGGACCGTCGCAGGCCGAGCGGCAGCCAAGACGTAACGTCACGTATTCTGCTGTGGTATAACATATTACGTCGGAGTGGCAGGCGGGAGTCGTTCTGGGCGTCCGTCAGGCTGAACCCACCAAGGCCCGAAACTGTGTCCCTTTTGTGCCAGTCTTGCGGATGTGCCCGCCTTCAGGCCTTGCCGGCCGTGCTCTGGAAGGCCGCCAGCTTGCGGACCGCGTCGGCGAGGTCCGTCTCGGACACAATCGCGTAGCGGCGGTAAACCGACTCGGTCATGTGGCCCGTGAGCTTCATGGCCACCGAGCGGGGCACTCCGGCTCGCTCCAGGTTGCGAACGGCGCTCCGGCGGAGGTCGTGCACCAGCCGGCCCGGAACGCCGGCTTCGCGGCAACAGCGCATCCAGACGTCCCGGTGATCGCCGAGCTGCTTGCCCTCGCGCCAGAACACCCATGGCACGATCTTGCCGTTCGCCTTCTGCCAGAGTTCCGTGCGCCTGCGCTGGGCCTTGATGAGGCGAGCCAGAGCGGGGAAGGCGGCGAACGGGAAGATCCGCCCCTCGCGGTTCTTCGTCGTGCCCGGCTCGAGGCGCACCGTGCCCGCCTTGAAGTCGACCTGCGCCCACGTGAGGGACTTCACCTCACCGATGCGCCAGCCGGTTCGCCAGGCGAACTCGATGGGCGCGGCGTACCAGTCGGCGAGGTGCTTGAGCACGCGCGCCACCTGCTCATCCGTGAAGAACCCTTTTCGGACGTTGTCGAG
>CAZMQP010000165.1:0-6013 GCA_964568385.1 uncultured bacterium | reverse complement strand
CAGCTCGCGGTGGTGATCGACCGCGGGCACCGCGAGCTGCCGATCCGCGCCGACTACGTAGGCAAGAACGTGCCGACCTCCAAGAAGGAGGTCATCGGCGTGAAGCTGCTCGAGGTGGACGGCGTGGACAGCGTGGTCATCAAGGAGATCGACGACTGACGCGGGCCGGCCCCGTGCCGGCCGCCTCGGCGCCGCTCGTGCGGCCCGCCCCCTTCGAGGGGCGGGCCGCATTCGCTTCATGGGGCACTGGTCCGAACAATCATCGGCTTGTGACGGACATTACTAGCCAATCCTTCGCTTGAATCGTGAATCCGTAGTCGTATCATCTGGCCATGGGAGGGTTCACCGCATGCTCGACGGAACCGACAGCCGCATCCTGACCCTGCTGCAGGAGAATGGCCGCATCAGCAACGCCGAGATCGCCCGCCGCGTCGAGATGGCCCCCTCGGCCGTGCTCGAGCGCGTGCGCCGCCTCGAGGAGCGCGGCTTCGTACGCGGCTACGCCGCGCAACTCGACCCGCGCATGCTCGACCGCCCGCTGCTGGCGTTCGTGCTCGTGCGCAGCGACGAGCGCACCGGCGAGATGAACGTGGGGCAGGCGCTGGCGGCCATCCCCGAGGTGCTCGAGGTGCATCACGTGGCCGGCCAGGATTGCTACCTGGTCAAGGTGCGCGTGCGCGACTCCGAGACGCTCGGCCGGCTGCTGCGCGAGCAGTTCGGCGGCATCCCGCAGGTGCGCTCGACGCAGAGCACCATCGTGCTCGAGACCCTCAAGGAGGCGTGGACCCTGCCCATCGCGCCCGCCCCCGAGCGGTCGGCGCGCCGATGAACGCCCTTCGCGCCCGCGGCCTGTGGCCGCTGGTGCTGCTCTCGTTCGGCTGCATCTGGTTCATCTGGGGCTCCACGTTCCTCGCCATCCGCTGGGCCATCGACGGCATCCCGCCGCTGCTCATGTGCGGCCTGCGCCTGCTGCTCGCCGGCGTGCTGCTGCTGGCATGGGCGGTGGTGGCGCGCGCGCGCTGGCCCCGCGGCGCCGAGTGGGGGCACGCCGCGCTCGTCGGCGTGCTGCTGCCGGCCGCGGGCAACGGCTCGGTGACCGTCGGGGTCTCGCACCTGCCCTCGGGCATCGTGGCGCTGCTGCTCGCCACCATCCCGCTGTGGATGGCGCTGCTCTCGGCCATCGGCCCGGCCAAGGCGCCGCCCCGACCGCAGGCGGTGGGCGGCATCGCGCTCGGCTTCGCCGGCATCGCCCTGCTGATCGGCCCCGGCCTGCTCGACGCCGCCCATGCCGAGTTCTCGCCCTGGTGGTCGCTTGTGCCCATCGCCGGGGCGTTCTCGTGGGCGTGGGGCTCGCTGTGGTCGCGCCGCGTGCTCATGCCCGGCTCGCCGCTCGTCTCGACCGCGGTCGGCATGACCGCCGGCGGGCTCGCCCTGCTGCTGCTGGCGGCGGGCGCGGGGGAGTGGCCGCGCTTCGAGGTGGCGCAGGTCGGCCCGCGCGCGTGGGCCTCGCTCCTCTACCTGTCGGTGTTCGGCTCGGTGGTGGCCTTCAGCGCCTACCTGTTCCTGCTCGACCACGTCTCGCCGGCCAAGGTCTCGACCTACGCGTTCGTGAACCCGGTGGTGGCGATGGCGCTCGGGTGGATGCTCGCCGGAGAGGCGCTGTCGCCGCGCACCCTCGTGGCGTCGGCCATGGTCATCGCGGCGGTGGTGCTGATCATCTCGGCGCCCGCACCCGCCGCCCGGTTCGCCGCCGCGGGCGCCGCCGCCGCCGCCCGCCGCCCCTGAGGCGGCGCACCGCGCGGATTCAGGCTGGACGCGCGCGCGCGGCAGGGGCTAGGTTGCCTTCCCCGCGCCGCCGCGAGACGCCGCGTGCGCGTCCCACGCCCGGAGTGCCTCCATGAACTCACTGCGCCGAGAGAGCCAGAGCAGCGCGGGTCTCGACCTGGAGGATCTCACCGAGTCCTGGCGGCTGCTCGACCTCGAAGAGCGGCTCGAGGCGTTCCTGGACCTGCCGCGGGCGCAGGCGGAGGACTTCTTCCTCGAACTGTCCGCTCGCGACGTGTACGAACTCATCATGGCGCTGCCGGCCGACCAGCGGCGCTCGTGGATGCGCCTGCTGCCGCCGGATGACGCGGCCGACGTCGTGCAGGAGGCCGACGAGGACGAACGCGACGGCCTCATGGCGCTGCTCGACGAGCAGACGCGGCAGGAGGTGCGCGCGCTGCTCGCCTACGCCGAGGACGACGCCGGCGGCCTGATGAACCCTCGCTTCGCGCGCGTGCGGCCGGACGTCAGCGTGGACGAGGCCATCCGCTACCTGCGCCGCCAGGCGAGCACGGCGCTCGAGAGCCTCTACTACATCTACGCCGTGGACGCCGACCAGAAGCTGGCGGGCGTGGTGTCGTTCCGCGACCTGTTCTCGGCGGCCCCGGGCAAGACCATCCGCGACATCATGGTCACCGACGTGGTCTCGTCGCAGGAGGACACCGACCAGGAGGAACTCGGGCGGCTGTTCGCCCAGTACGACCTGCAGGCGATCCCGGTCGTGGACGCCGAGGGCCGCATGTAGGGCATCGTCACGGTGGACGACATCGTCGACGTGCTGCAGGAGGAGGCCACCGAGGATATCCAGAAGATCGGCGGCACCCAGGCGCTCGAGGCGCCCTACCTGGAGACCGGCTTCTTCTCGTTGCTCAAGAAGCGCGTCACCTGGCTCGCGGTGCTGTTCGTGGGCGAGATGATCACCGCCTCGGCGATGGGGCGTTTCGAGCACATGCTGGGGCAGGCGCTCATCCTGGGCCTGTTCATCCCGCTCATCATCTCGAGCGGCGGCAACTCGGGCTCGCAGGCCTCGACCCTGGTCATCCGCGCCATGGCCCTGGGCGAGGTGACGCTGGGCGACTGGTGGCGCGTCGTCCGCCGCGAGGTCATGCAGGGGCTGGTCATGGGGCTCTTCCTCGGCGCGCTCGGGTTCGCGCGCATCGAGGTGTGGCAGGCCATGTTCCAGTCGTACGGGCCCCACAGCCTGCTGGTCGCCACCACCGTCGGGCTCAGCGTCATGGGGGTGGTGATGTTCGGCACCATCAGCGGCTCGATGCTGCCGTTCCTGCTGCGGCGCGTCGGGCTCGACCCCGCCACGGCCTCGGCGCCGTTCGTGGCGACGCTCGTGGACGTCATGGGCATCGTGCTCTACTTCTCGGTGGCGGCGAGTGTGCTGCGGGGCACGCTGCTGTGACGCTCGCACCCCTCGCGCTCGTGCTCGCGCTCGCCGGCGCGGCCGACACGGCCTCGTTCGTGCACCCGCCCCGCGGCCTGTTCGTGCGCGAGTTCAGCTTCTCGCCCGACGGTCGCGAACTGCTGTTCTCGGGGTCGTTCGGGCCCCGCTCGGCGCTGTTCCGCTGCACGCTCGAGGGCCAGGCGCCGCGCGCGGTGAGCGACACCAGCGGCTGGCACCAGTGGGGTTCGTGGTCCCCCGACGGCGCCGCGGTGGTGTACGCGGCGCAGTCGGACTCGCTCTCGCACCTGCGCCTGCTCGACCTGGCCAGCGGCCGGGAGCGCCGGCTCACCCGGGATGCGGCGGCCGAGGGCACGCCCGCGTGGTCGCCCGACGGTCGTCACGTCGCCTACGGGCGGCGCGTGGGCGAGCGCATGCAGCTGTGGGTGGCGCGCGCCGACGGCCGCGGCGCGCGCGCGCTGGGCGGCGCCGTGGGCATCGAGTACAACCCGGCCTGGTCGCCCGATGGCGAGTGGATCGCCTACTACCGGTCGGCCGGCCGCACCGATTCGCTCGTGCTCGTGCGCGCCGACGGCGGTAAGCGCCGGGTGATCGGCGAGGGCATGTGGCCGAGCTGGTCGCCCGATGGCCGCTGGCTCGTTTACACCCGTGGCAGCGCCGCCTCCGGACCCCAGATCTGGCGCATGACGCCGGATGCGAGCGAGCAGCGGTTCGTGGCGGAACAGGCGTTCTTCGCGCGCTACACCCCCGACGGCGAGCACATCGCGTTCCTGCGGCTGATCGACGCCGACGCCGAGCCGGGAAGCCACCTCTACTGGGTGCGGCTGGACGGCAGCGGACTGGAGCGGTTGCTGCCGAGGTGAGGGGGGGAGCGCTGGGATCAGCGCACCCGCACCACCCTCGCTCGCCACGCGCCGTCCGCCGTGACGAGCCGCGCCAGATAGAGCCCGGGCGGCGTGCTCGCGCCGTGCGCATCGCGGCCATCCCAGCGCAGCGTGTGCTCGCCGGCCGCAAGCGGCCCCTCGTGCAGCGCAGCCACGAGCCGGCCGCTCAGGTCGTACACGCTCAGCGACGCCGACTGCGCGCTCGACAGGCCGAACGCCAGCGTGACCTCGCCGCGCGCCGGACTCGGGCTCGCACGGAGCACACCTTCGCTGCGGGCCGGCGGCACGACCGGCACGCCGAGCACCTGGTAGCCGTCGTGGTACCAGGCGTCGAGCGAGTCGAGCCGGGCGTAGTCGTCCACGTCGCGGCCGAAGGCCACCAGCATGCGCGAGGTCTCGGTGGTCGCGTGCGGAGCGAGGGGCACGAGCGGCACCGCCCAGTCGGCGCCCGAGACCGGTCCGCGTCCGCGCACGAACGTGGGCCCGATGGCGTGGTAGCGCGACGGGATCATGGTGATCGAGAGTTCCTGCACGCCGGTCCAGCCGCAGTACTGGATCCAGCGCCCGTCCCAGTCGGCTTCCTCGCAGCCCCCGAAGCAGAACGAGCGCTGCAGCACCTGCCCCTGGGCATTGCGGAACCGCACGGCGCGCGACGTGGTCGAGAGCGCGATGCGCGGCAGGTACGCCTGGTAGGCGGTCGTCTCCGGGAACTCGCCGAAGAAGATGGTGCGGCGGACCTCGTACCAGGGCTGGTCGGCGGGAATCGTGTACACCGTCTCCACCGAGGGCTCGCCGTCGGTCACCGACTGGATGCCGATCACCACCTGCGAGTCGGACTGCTCGAGCACGAGCCAGTCGCCGATCAGCGTCTCGAACGGACGGATGTGACTCGTCCCGGCGATGCCGCGCGCGCTCTGGCCCCAGAACTCGTTGAGCCCCGAGTCGTCGGTCATGTCGATCGTGGGGCTCCAGTCCTTGTACGTGACCTGCCGCAGCGCCTCGGGGCACGACAGGTCGAAGCGCAGGATCAGGCGCGACGTCTCGATCCGGCGCAGGGCCGGGTCGACCACGATGCTCCCCGCGCCTGCGGACCGGGGGAGGAGCGCCGCGAGAAGCAGAGCGAGGAGTAGGCGCATGGAGCCACGAGTGTAGGCGAGTCCGAGGCGCCCAGGGAAGCCCCATCGGCAGGCCGGACGGGGCGGAACTCGCCATTTCCGAGCGACTTGCTCCCGGGCGCCCGCACGCCCTACATTCCCACCGGCCCGTGCCAGAGTTCCTCCACCTTCAAGGCGTTCCTGAGAGTCCGCCAAGGGAGAACGGTCCCCATGACGACCACGCATGCCACGCGGACCCCGACGCCGGAGAGCGCGGGGTCGTTTGCTACCCCGCCGCTCGCCGCCGATCCGCGCCACCTGCTCGGGCTCGAGGGGCTCACGCGCGAGCAGCTGACCGCCCTGCTCGACGAGGCGGTCATCGAGCGCGACCGCCTCCGTGCCGGCGGCCCCGACCGCGCCGATCTCGCCGGCTGCATGATCATGCTGGCGTTCATCGAGGACTCGACCCGCACGCGCACGAGCTTCGACATCGCCGCGCGGCGCCTCGGGGCCCAGACCATCGCGTTCAGCGCCAGCGCCAGCTCGCTCAACAAGGGCGAGTCGGTGCTCGACACCATGCGGCTGTTCGAGGCGATGGGCGCCCAGTTGCTGGTGGTGCGCCACTTCGTCTCGGGCGCGGCGGCGCACCTGGCCGCACGGCATCGCGGCCGCGATGGGTGTAGAGCTGCCCCCGAAGGGTCGCCGGCGCGACGCCGTGCTCGGCGGCGAGGAAGTCGGGGAGCCGCGCGGCGATCGCGTCCGCCGACGGCCCGCACGCGAGCACCTCCACCCGGTTGAAG
>CAZMQP010000164.1:0-6019 GCA_964568385.1 uncultured bacterium | reverse complement strand
CAGCTCGGCGGCGCGCGCGGGGCCCACGAGGTCCGGCAGGAGGGCGCAGGCCGCGGGCGGCGTGACGCCGAGCAGGATCTCCGGCTGGCCGAAGCTCGCCCCCTCGCCGGCCACGATCAGGTCGGTACCCAGCGCCAGCTCGAACCCGCCCCCCAGGCAGCGCCCGCGCACCGCCGCGATCACCGGGACGGGGAAGGCGCGCAGCTGTCCGACGGTCGCCAGGAACTCGGGGATCATCGCCTGCCAGGCCGGCGGCAGGTGCTCGCCGACGTCCGCGCCGGCGGAGAAGTGCTTCCCCGCCGCGCCGAGGACGAGGACGCGCAGCGTGGTGTCCACCGCGAGCCCGTCCAGGCAGCCGCGCAGCGTGCCGAGCACGCTCCGCGTGAGGATGTTGAGCGGGGGGTGGTCGAGCGTCAGCACCGCGACCCCGCCCTCGACGGCGCAGCGCAGGTGGCCGGTCGTGGTCATCGGGCCCTCAGATGTCCTGGCCGCCGTCCACCGGGACGACGGTGCCGGTGATGTGGCGCGCGCGGTCGGAGCACAGGAACGCCACGGTATCGGCGATGTCCCGCGGCTCGGCGATGCGGCCGAGCACCGCTTCCCCCTCGGCGCGCCGGAGCGCCTCGGCGGGGAGCACGGCCGTCATCGGCGTGGCCACCATCCCCGGCGCCACGACGTTCACGGTGATGCCGAACCGGCCCAGTTCCCGCGCCAGCGTCTTCCCGAGCCCGACCACGCCCGCCTTCGACGCCGCGTAGTTGGCCTGGCCGAATCGGCCGCGGCGGCCGTTGATGGACCCGATCAGCACGAGGCGCCCCCACTGGTTCGCGCGCAGCAGCGGCGCAGCCGCACGCGCGACGGCGAAGCTCCCCTTGAGGTTCACGTCGAGGACGGCGTCCCACTGCGCCTCGGTCATCTTCCACGAGACGGCGTCCGCCGTGACGCCCGCGCACGTGACCACGACGTCGAGCCGCCCGAACGCCGCCGCCACCGCGCGCACCGCCGCGTCCGCATCCGCGAACGACCGCACGTCCGCCTCCACCGCCATGCCGCGGCGGCCCGCGGCCTCGATGCGCCCGACCACGCCCAGCGCCATGCCGTCGCGCGCGCGGTCCGCGATCGCGACGTCGCACCCTTCCCGTGCCAGCGCCTCCGCGACCGCCGCCCCGATGCCGGAGCGGCCGCCCGTCACCAGCGCCGCGCGCCCGCCGAGCCCGAGGTCCATCAGGCCCCCCGGCCCTGCGGCGAGATGGCCCGGATCAGGTCGTCGTCCCAGGGATGCCCCTCGGCCAGCAGCTGCCGCAGCCGGATGAAGTCCACCTCGCGCCGCCCCTTCGGCCCCTCGTTGAAGGCGCGGAAGCCCGCCTTCGCCTCGGTCATCATGTTGAGGGCCAGCCACTCGCGGTTCGTCACGCTGGTGTTGTCCCAGTGCCACTGCTTGTGCTTGCGCAGGCTGGAGAGCGTCTTGGACACGCACTCGGGCATGAGATAGAGGAGCTTCGTGCACAGCGTCTCGACCGCCGCGTCCAGCTGCGACAGGTCCGTCGCCGCCTTCGCCAGGACCGCCTTCGCCGCCGCGGCCTCCTCGCCCGTCTTCAGGTCCCCGAACACGATGTTGCCGAAGGCGTCGACCATCCGGTCGGTCACGACGAGCGGGTTCGGGATCCACCGGCCGTCCACCCGCAGCACCGGGACGACCTGGTTGATCAGCCCGATGAACAGCGCCTTGTGCGCCGTCCACTGCTCGCACAGCACGCCGCTCTCGACCGAGCGGCTGAAGCCGACGTAGAGCGGGAGGAAGTCGGTGGAGCCGCCGTCCGGGGCGGAGCCGTGCTTCGGACCGGCCTGGCCGAAGCGCGCGGTGTCCGCCGCGATCGTGAAGTCGCACGCCATCCCGATCTCCTGCCCGCCCGCGATGCGCAGGCCGTTCACCCGGTTGATGACCGGCTTGTCGCAGCGGAGGATGGCGTCGATCATGTCGTTGAAGAGCCGCATGTACTGCTTGTATTCCTGCGGATTGCCGGCGTAGTACTCGGCGTACTCCTTGGTGTTGCCGCCGGTGCAGAACGCCTTGTCGCCCGTCGCGGTGAACACCACGCACACGACGCGGCGGTCCATGCTGGCCTGACGGAATGCCAGGACCACCTCCTTGGCGATCTCGGTGGTGTAGCTGTTCAGTTGCGAGGGGTTGTCGATGATGATCCATGCATTGAACAGCCCGGCGACCGGAGTCCCCGCGGGGCTGATCGCGGGACGCAGCTCATAGCGGATCGCGCGGAACTCGATCTCGGGGACCAGCGTGTGGGACTTCAGCATCTCGGCATCCCTCCGGCCGTGAACGGGCCTAGGCGTGGTCACCGGGCACGAGGATCGCGCGCCGGTGGAGTTCGTGGTCCGCCACGCGACGCAGGATCTCGGGGCCGAGGTCCAGCGGGTGGCGCTCGATGAACGGCTGCAACGTGATGCGCCCCTGGGTGACGAGGCGCAGCGCTTCGGGGTAGAGCTCCGGGCGGCATCCCCACGTGCCCTGCACCGTGGCGTCGAATGCCATCAGGTTGCTGAGCCGGAGTTCGAGCCTGCCCAACGTGAATCCCACCACCATCAGCGTCGCGGCGGTGCCCAGCAGGCCGAACGCCATGTCCTGTCCGGAGGTGCTTCCGGAGCACTCGAACACGGTCCAGCCGTGCGTGGGGCAGCCCCACGCCTTCGACTGCGTGGTGATCTCCTTCTTGATCGTCTTGAAATCCGTCGCGTGGGCGTCGAACGTCGCGCTCGCTCCATGGGGCTCGATGGCGCGGAGCTTGGCCGGATCGACATCGATGGCGACGACTCGCGCGCCCAGCGCCGCGGCGATCTGCACCGCGTACCCGCCGACGCCGCCGGCGCCGATCACGATCGCGAGACCACCCGGCTTGAGCCCGCTCCGCACGACGGCCTGATAGGGCGTCGTGACGGCGTCGGCGACCACGGAGAGATCGGCGAGCGCGTACGCGCCCCGCTCCTCGACCACGCACAGGCCCCGCCCCGGTACGACCAGGGCCTCGGCGAATCCACCGTCGATGTCATTGCCCGGCATGATCTGCGCGCGGCAGGCATTGCCCCGGCCCTCGCGGCACAGTGCGCAGGTGCCACAGGGGATGACGGCGGGCACGATCACCTCGCGCCCGAGCAGATGGGCATAGTCGGCGCCCGCGGCGTCCACGACCCCGCTCACCTCGTGTCCGAGCGTCAGGGGCAGCGGACGACGGGTGGGCACTCCGTCGCGCCAGAATCCGATGTCGGTGTGACAGACGCCGCAGCCGGCCACGCGCACCCGGACCTGGTCGGCCGCAGGCACCGGTACGGGGACCTCGGCGAGCACGAGTGGGGAGCCCGCGGCCGTGAGTCGCAGCGCTTTCATCTCGAGAGACCCTCCTGGGAGGCAGCGCCGCGTGCCGCCGGGTGGACGACATGCCGTTCGCGCTTGCGGCGGGCGGGACGGGCCGCCGCGCGGGTCCTGCGCGCGAGGCCGTCGATGAGCTGGCGTGAGAACTGCTCGCCGATCGCGGTCGCGTCGAGCGCTCCGCCGGGGCGATACCATCGCGCGATGCCATTGAGAGCGCCGAGCAGCATGAAGGCCACGATCTTGGCGTCGCCGGGCTCGAATGCCCCCGAGCGCATCCCCGTCTCGATCACCCGGCGAAGCGCACGCTCGTAGCGGTCGCGCCCGGCGATGATCTCGGCCTGGCATTCCGGGGCCAGCGCGGTCACCTCGAACGCGAGCGTCGAGGCGCCGTAACCCTCGGTCATGATGCGCACGTGCTCGGTGATGATGTGGTGCAGGCGCTCACGCGCCGTGCGAAGCCGGGCGGACTCCGCCACGATCCGCTCGAGATCCGCCAGCGATTCACGATGACAGGCCAGCAGGATCGCCGGCTTGTCGGGGAAGTAGTGGTAGAGCGCCGTCTTCCGCACCCCCAACTGCTCGGCGATGGTCTCGAGCGTGGTGGACTGATAGCCGCGGTCACGGAAGGAGCGGAGCGCGGCACGAAGGACCTCGGCGCGGCGGCGCTCGCGCTTGGCGCGCACGTGAGGCGTGGCCAGATGTCCGGTCCCGGATGCCGTCATGGGAGGCTCCCTCCGAGTGGTGCGGCGAGGAAAACGAACGCGTGTTCGGAAAATGAACCTGCGGTCGCGGCACTCTCAATGGTGCTTGCGGGGTGGTCCGAAGGGGGGTGGGCGGTGGCGTCCGGGCCCCGAAGTCCACCGTCCGGACCGGGCCGGAGGCACCCGGCCGCGGGATCCCGTTACCGTCTCCGGGACTCGCGGCGCGTAGTGCGCAGCGCGCCAGCGGCTTCCCGTTCCTGACGCGTTCCCGGTTTGCGCCCGGGACCGCCGCTCGGGCATACTCCCCGCCCTCACTCAACTCAGGCGGAGCGCTCGGCATCATCCACGTCCCAGGGGACCGCATCGCGGCCCCGGGCCTGGACGCCGGGGAACGCCGCCGTAGCGGAGATACACCCATGAAGTCCGGCATCCATCCGGTTTACGAGACGCGCACGTTCCACTGCTACGGTTGCGCGTCCGAGTGGACGACCCGTACGACGCTCAAGCCCTCGTCGGCCGACGGCAAGATCCATCTCGACATCTGCTCGCAGTGCCACCCGTTCTTCACGGGCAAGCAGAAGCTGCTCGATAAGGCCGGTCGCGTGGACCGCTTCCGCAAGCGGTACGCCGGCGTCGCCAAGTCCGACGGCACCGACAAGTAGCTTCGTCGTCACAGCCTCCGGCGCGGGTGCATCCACCTGCTCCGGGGGCTGTTCGTTTTCGTGCAGCCCGCTGCACCTCGCGTCCACGGAGGTCCCATGCCGTTCCTGCCGCTCGGCGGTCAGGCTGTCATCGAAGGCGTCATGATGCGCTCGCCGACCAAGGTCGCGGTCGCCGTGCGCCGTCCGGACGGCACGCTCGCGTTCCTCGAGAAACCGTTCGAGTCGATCACCCGCCGCATCAAGGTGCTCGGCCTGCCGGTCGTGCGCGGGGCGGTGTCGCTGTTCGAGACGCTCGGCCTCGGCATCACCGCGCTCAACTTCTCGGCCGATGAGGCCTCCCGCGAGGACGCCGCGCCCGGCCAGCCGGCCGAGAAGCCCGGCGCCGGCATGGCGATCATGCAGGTGGTCACAGTGGCGATCTCCATGACGCTCGGCGTGCTGCTGTTCGTCGTGCTCCCGGTGCGCCTCACGGCGTGGCTCGGCTTCCACGACCGCGTGAGCTTCGGGCTCGTCGACGGCGCGTTCCTGCTCGCCGCGTTCGTGCTCTACCTGTGGCTCATCAGCCAGTGGAAGGAGATGGCGCGCGTGCTCGGCTACCACGGCGCCGAGCACAAGGCGATCCATGCGCTCGAGGCCGGCGTCGAACTCACGCCCGAGAACGTGCAGAGGTTCCCGCGCCTGCACCCTCGCTGCGGCACCACGTTCCTGTTCCTCGTCGTGATCACCAGCATCGTCGTGTTCACGTTCATCGGGAAGCCCGCGGACCTGGGCCAGCACCTGTTGCGCATCGCGTGCATGCCGGTGATCGCCGGCGTCGCGTTCGAGTTCATCCGGCTCTCGGGCAAGTACTTCGACGTGCCGTTCGTGAAGGCGCTCACCTGGCCGGGCATGCAGTTCCAGCGGCTCACGACGCGCGAGCCCGACCTCGAGATGTGCGCGGTCGCGATCGCGTCCCTGGAGAAGGTCGTGGACGACCCGGCGCTGGCCTCCGCGCGCGCGGCCGGTGGCGTGAAGGAAGTGAGCTTCGTCCAGTGAGTGTCGCCCTCGATCCCACGCTCCTGCTGGCGCTCCAGCGCGTCGAGGCGCGCTTCGCCGAGCTGGACCGGCTGCTGTCCGAGCCCGACGTGGCGAAGGACCCGCGCAAGCTGCGCGACCTCTCGCGCGAGCGGGCGCGCTCGCAGAAGACCGTCGAGGTCGCGGGCGAGTACCGGAAGCTGGCGCAGACCATCGCCGACATCGAGCGTGAGCAGGCGCGCTGCGTGGCCATGGCG
>CAZMQP010000163.1:0-6032 GCA_964568385.1 uncultured bacterium | reverse complement strand
GCCGCGGCGCCGAGCGACTCGCCGATGGCGAAGCCGAGGAAGCAGGCGCCCGCCATCTCCTTGGGCACCCAGATCAGGATCGCCAGCATCATGATGAGCTCGACGCAGATCAGCATGACGCCGATGCTCATGCCGGCCTTGAGCGGGATCTCGCAGACCGGCAGCGGCTTGCCCATGAGCGACGCGAACGCCGTGCGGCTGTTCGCGAACGTGTTCATGCGGATGCCGAACCACGCGACGCCGTAGGAGCCGAGGATGCCGATCACCGAGAACAGCAGGATGGTGCCGACGGTGATGGCGTCCTTGTGCTCGAGGAAGCCGAAGTAATAGATGATGCAGGCGGCGATGAAGAGCTCGAGCACGATGAGCAGCCGGCCCTGCTGCAGCAGGTAGGTCTTGCACGTCTCGTAGATGATCTTGGAGACGTCCAGCATGGACTGGTGCGCGGGCAGGTTCTTGACCTGGTTGAACATCAGCATGCCGAAGCCCATGCCGAGCAGGCAGACGACGATGCCGCCGATCAGCATTTGGTTCTGGGAGGCGGAGAGCGCCGGCAGCTGCAGGTCCAGTTCGCTGGCCATGGCGAGCGCCGGCAGGACCGCCGCGGCGACGAGCGCCAGCAGTCCGGGCACGGTCAGACGCCGCAGGGCGCTTCCCGCGGTGCGGAACGACTTCATCGGATGCTCCTCGGGTTCTGGGTCACGGCGGCACGGCGCCACCGGAGCACCGCCCCGACGGATGGCCGAAGAGCGGTTCAGCGAGGCAGCGGCCGGTCGAGGCGGGTGGGGATGTCTCCTTGCGCGGGCAGGCGCCCGGTGCGCGAGGGCGAGGCAGGATAGTCGAGCGTCCACACGGTGACAAGCGCCGAGCGCGAGGCGCCGGAACGACTTGCGGGCGGCCCCGCCGCCCCATCCGGGCACGACAACTTGTCGTCAAGCGCGTGCGGCGGGGGCGGGTGCGGGGTAGGAGGGGGTGTGCTCCCCGCACACGAGGCCGTCCCCGGAGGATCCCTGCCCCCGACCCGCATCGTCACCCTGAGTGCCGCCGCGACCGAGCTGGTATGCGCCCTCGAGGGCGGTGACCGGCTCGTCGGGCGTTCGCATGCCTGCGACCATCCCGGCTGGGTGCGCCGGCTGCCCGCCGTCACCTCGCCGGCCCGGGACCTCGCCGCGCTCCCCAAGCGCCACCGCGGGCATGCGCGGGCGCTCGCCGCGCAGTCGCTGTCCGTCCACACGACCGATGTCGCGGCGCTCGACGCGCTCGCGCCCGACCTGGTGGTCACCGAGCCGCGCGCCGGGGCGCGGGCCCCGAGCGCGGCCGCGCTCGAGGCGGCGGTCCGCGAAGGCGTCCGCTCGCGACCCGCCATCGTCTCGCTGCGAGGCGGCACGCTCGCCGGACTGTGGGGCGACCTGCGCGCGCTCTCGAGCGCGCTCGGCGTGCCGGAGCGCGGCGTGCAGCTCGTGTCGCGGCTGCAGCAGCGCATGCGCGCGATCGCCGAGCGCCTCGCGGAACGGCCGCGGCCGCGCGTCGCCTGCCTCGAGGGCGTCGAGCCGCTGCGTTCGGCGGGCCGTTGGACGCCCGAACTGGTGGCGCTGGCCGGGGGCGAGGACGCGCTGGCGGCCGAGGCGCCGGCCTCGGGGCGCGTCTCGCTCGCGTCGCTGCTGCGCGCCGACCCCGACGTCGTCTTCATCACCGGCTCGGGCGCCGGGCTCGCGGCGACGCGGGAGCGCCTCGCGTCGCTCGCCGCCGATCCGCGCTGGCGGCGGCTGCGCGCGGTGCGCGAGGGCCGCGTGTTCCTCGGCGAGGGCGACGCGCTCTTCGGGCGCGCCGGACCGCGCGTGGCGGAGGCGCTCGAATGCCTGGCCGAGACCCTCCACCCCGGGGCGTTCCGATTCGAGCAGGAGGGCCGGGGGTGGGCCCGCGTGGGCGGGACGTCCGGGCGCGGGGCGGGCCACATCGTTCCTTGACACCGGGTGGGGCACTCGGTAAACGATTACATCCTCGCGCCGTCCCCCGCGGACCCGCCGCCCCACCCGAGGCCCCCATGGCCAACATCAAGGATGTCGCCAAGCTCGCCGGCGTCTCGATCGCGACCGTCTCGCGCGTGTTCAACGAGCACCCGCTGGTCAGCGCGCCGACCCGCGAGAAGGTGCACCTGGCCGCGGCCGAGCTCCACTACTGGCCCAACGGCGTGGCGCGCAGCCTCATCACCAATCGCACGCAGGCGCTCGGCGTGCTGCTGCCCGACCTGCACGGTGAGTTCTTCTCGGAGCTGATCCGCGGCGTGGACCTGGCGGCGCGCGAGTTCGGCTATCACCTGCTGTTCTCGCGCACGAGCGCGCGGCCCGACGCGCTCATGGCGGCGCTGCGCACCATCCGCGGCCGCGTGGACGGGCTCATCGTGATGGCGCCCGACATGGACGCGCATGACGCCCTCCGGCAGTTCGGCGGCCGCACGCCCACGGTGCTGCTCGACCCCGAGGTCTCGGTCGGCGGCTGCTTCTCGCTCTCGATCGCCAACGCCGACGGCGCCCGGCGCATGACCGAGCACCTGCTCGCGCTCGGGCATCGCCGCATCGCCGTCATCACCGGGCCCGAGAAGAACATCGACTCGCAGCAGCGCCTCGCCGGTCACCGCCAGGCGCTGGCCGAGGCGGGCGTCGAGGCCGACCCGGCGCTCGAGGTGCGCGGCGCGTTCACCGAGGGTTCGGGCTACGACGCGATGCGCGAGCTGCTGGCGCGCCGCATCCGGCCGGACGCGGTGTTCGCCTCCAACGACCACATGGCGATCGGGGCCCTGTGCGCGCTCCAGGACGCCGGCGTCCGGGTGCCGGACGAACTCGCGCTCGCCGGTTTCGACGACATCCCCACCGCCCGCTACCTCACGCCGCCGCTCACCACCGTGCGCGTGGACGCCTGCGACCTCGGCTCGCGTGCCGTGCACCTGCTGGTGCGGCAGGGGCCGGTGCGCCCGGGCCGCAAGCACCACGAGGTGCTGCCCACGCATCTCGTCGTGCGCCGCTCGTGCGGCTCCACCGAGTCCGACGTCCAGACCGTGCGGCAGGCGCTGAGCCAGCGCCCGCCGCGCCGCTGACCCCGGGTCCGACGATGACCCCGCGCGCACGGAGGCGCCTGCCGGCGAGCGCCGCGCTCGTGCTGCTGGGCCTGCTGACGCTGGCCGGATGCGCCGGCGGCAAGTCCCCCGCGGCCACGGCCACGACCGCGGACTGGAATGCCCTCGCGCCCGAGGAGCAGCGCTTCCTCGACACCCTCTCGCACCGCACGTTCCGCTGGTTCTGGGACACCGCGCACGAGGGCAACGGCCTCACGCCCGACCGCTGGCCGACCCGGTCGTTCGCCAGCGTCGGCGGCAGCGGATTCGCGCTGACCGCCTACGTCATCACGATCGGCGCCAACAGCTACACCAGCGGCCCGCTCGCCTTCGACATGGGCAATCCGGCCGAGGATCCGCCGTACGGCCTGTGGGGCATCCTCAACCAGGCCCGCGTCGGCGGCTTCATGCAGGGGCCCAACGGCAGCGGCCCGAACAACCACATGAAGGTCACCTGGGCGAACATCCAGTTCCGCAACGACAAGCCGACCGCCACGGAAGTCTCCACGTGGGGCAAGCTGAAGACGCTGTACCGCTAGTCCGCATCCGCAGGCTGTAGGCGAACGGCCGCCCTCTCGCGAGGGCGGCCGTTCGTGCGTCCGGTCCCGCGGGGTCAGACCGGGATGCCCTCGGCCTGTGCGGGGGTGAGCACGCCGCCATGGGTGCGGATGACGTCGCTGTAGAAGCGGCCGCTGCGCTTGATGGTGCGCTGCTGCGTCGCGTAGTCCACGTGCACGATGCCGAACCGCTTGGTGAACCCGCTGGCCCATTCGAAGTTGTCGAGCAGGCTCCACGCGTAGTAGCCGCGCACGTCGGCGCCCTTGCCGATGGCCGCGTGCACGGCGCGCAGGTGCTGGCGGAAGTAGTCCACGCGAAGCGGGTCCTCGACCTGGCCGTCGATGGCGGTCGGCGGGTCGTAGAACGCGGCGCCGTTCTCGGTGACGTAGAGCGGCATGCGGCCGTAGCGCTCGGTGACCCACAGCAGCGTGCGCTCGAGGCTGGCCGCGTGCACCTCCCAGCCGGTCTCGGTGTAGGTGCTGCGCGGCTGCCGCACGGCGCGCGCGCGCACGGGCGGCAGCGAGTCGTCGTGCCGCACCACGCTGCGCGTGTAGTAGTTGATGCCCAGGAAGTCGAAGGGCTCGCGCAGCGAGTCGAGTTCGTCGGCGGGGAAGTCGGGCCACGCCGCCCCGAAGATGTCGCGCATCTCCTCCGGGTAGCGGCCGAGCAGCACGGCGTCCAGGTACTGCCGGTTCATGTAGGCGTCGGCGCGCCGGGCCGCGGCCAGGTCGGCGGGTTCGCTGCTCACGCAGTCCTTGGGTTCCAGGTTCACCACGAGCCCGATCCGGTGCCGACCCTGCTCGCGATAGGCGCGCACGGCGCGCGCGTGCGCGAGCATCAGATGGTGCGATGCGATCGGGGTCTCGTGCAGGCTCTGGTGTCCCGGGGCATTGACCCCGAACAGGTAGCCGCCGTCCGTGACCACCCACGGCTCGTTGAGCGTCGCCCACATCGGCACGCGGTCGTCGAGCCGGTCGAACACGATGCGGGCGTAGTCCTCGAACCAGCGCGGGGAGTCGGGGCTGAGCCATCCGCCGCGGTCGTCGAGCGCCGCCGGCAGGTCCCAGTGGAACAGGGTCACGTTGGGCTGGATGCCGGCCTCGAGCAGCGCGTCCACGAAGCGCGAGTAGTGGTCGAGCCCGCGCTCGTTCACGCGGCCGTCGCCCTCGGGCAGGATGCGCCCCCAAGCGAGGCTGAAGCGGTAGGTCTGCAGGCCCAGGTCGCGCATGATCGCGAGGTCCTCGGGCCAGCGGCGGTAGTGGTCGCAGGCGACGTCGCCGCTCTGGCCGTCGAGGATGCGGCCGGGGGAGTGGCAGAAGCGGTCCCAGATGCTGGGGCCGGCGCCGTCGGCGCGGGTCGAGCCCTCGATCTGGTAGGCGGACGTGGCGGCGCCCCAGAGGAAGCCCTCGGGGAAGCGGATCATGCGGGAACCTCGCGGCGGAGGAGTGATGGAAACGATTCCAGCGCCTAGCGGGAAGCGCCCCATCGGGGAGCGACGGGGCGCGGCGGGCGGCGGCCGGAGCGGATGTTCGCAGGCGACGGCCGGAAGTCTATCGCCTGCCGGGGGCGAGCGTCCACAGGGCTCCGGGGGAGGTGGACAGCCGGGGGGGCGCCGCCTACCGTCGCGGTGGAATCCCGCACCGGCCAGCCGGCGCCGCGCCGCGTTCCACTGGGCCGGGCGCCGGGGGCCGCCGATGACGCCAGCGTGGGCCCTGGGGCCCCTTCCACTCCCATCCCGAGGCAGGCCATGTCCGAGAAGAAGCCGAACGTCAGCGAGAGCGAGGCCCGTGCGGTCGCCGAGGCTTCGCGCGAGACCACCTGGGAGGCTCCGTCGTTCGTCCGCGAGCTGTTCCTGGGCTCGCTCGACCTGGGGCTGATCCATCCGTGGCCCGAGCCCGACGCCGAGGAGCAGCAGCGCGCCGAGGTGTTCCTCGCCACGCTCCGCCGCTTCCTCGACGAGCGCGTGGACGCCGAGCGCATCGAGCGCGACGCGCGCATCCCGGCCGAGGTCGTGCAGGGGCTGCGCGAGATCGGCGCCTTCGGCATCAAGATCCCGCGCGAGTACGGGGGCCTCGGGCTGTCGCAGTACACCTACTGCCGCGCCATGTCGCTCATCTCCACCGTCAACTCGTCGCTGGTCGCGCTGCTCTCGGCGCATCAGTCGATCGGCGTGCCGGGTCCGGTCAAGATGTTCGGCACCGACGAGCAGAAGCAGCGGCTGCTGCCGCGGCTCGCCAAGGGCGCCATCTCCGCGTTCGCGCTGACCGAGGACGAGGTCGGCTCCGATC
This sequence comes from uncultured bacterium, assembly GCA_964568385.1. Lineage (GTDB taxonomy): Bacteria > Eisenbacteria > RBG-16-71-46 > RBG-16-71-46 > RBG-16-71-46 > CADEFY01. Next base: position 74 of record CAZMQP010000163.1, on the reverse strand, counting down.
CCGCGCGCATGACCACCACCGCGATGCCGGCGCCCGATGGCGACGGCTACGTGCTCAACGGACAGAAGCTGTGG
>CAZMQP010000162.1:0-6044 GCA_964568385.1 uncultured bacterium | reverse complement strand
GTACAACTGCTCGCCGTCGTTCAACTGGTCGGCCAAGCTCGACGCCGCCACCATCGGCCGCTTCCAGCAGGAGCTGGGCGCGATGGGCTACGCCTTCCAGTTCGTCACGCTCGCCGGTTTCCACGCGCTCAACCTGAGCATGTTCGAGCTGGCGCGCGGCTACCGCGACGAGGCGATGACCGCCTACGCCCGCCTGCAGAACCGCGAGTTCGACCTGCAGAAGGAGGCGGGCTACCACGCGGTCAAGCACCAGAGCTTCGTCGGCACCGGCTGGTTCGACGAACTCCAGAACGTGATCTCGGGCGGTGAGGCCTCGACCGCGGCGCTCAAGGACTCGACCGAGCACCACCAGTTCTGATCCCCCGCATGGCACGCCGGGCCCCGCACTCCCCAGGTGCGGGGCCCGGATGCTAGAGTCCCCCGCATGCGCTCCGCCGTGCTGTCGTTCGCCGCCGCCTCGCTGCTGGCGCCCCTGTCCGCCTGCGCCGCGCCCTCGCCGGGAGAGGCGCGCGCCGGGGTGCGCGCCCAGCTCGTCACCGACCGCGTGGATGCGCCGGTGGCGCTCACCTCGCCCGCCGGGGACCCCCGGCTGTTCGTGGTCGAGCAGTCCGGCCGCATCCGCATCGTGCGCGACGGCCGTTTCATGGCGCGGCCGTTCCTCGACCTCTCGCGCACGGTCTCGACGGGCGGGGAACGCGGACTCCTGGGCCTGGCGTTCCACCCCCGCTACGCGCGCAATGGCGTGTTCGTGGTGAACTACACCGACCGCGACGGCGACACGCGCATCGTGCGCTACCGCGTCAGCCCCGACCGCGACTCGGCGGATGTCTCGAGCGCGCGCGAGCTGATGCGCATCCGCCAGCCCTACAGCAATCACAACGGCGGCACCGTGGTGTTCGGCCCCGACAGCATGCTGTGGATCGGCATGGGCGATGGCGGCGCCGGCGGCGACCCGCAGGGCTTCGCGCGCAATCCGAGGTCCTGGCTCGGCAAGATGCTGCGCATCGACATCGACCGCGGCACGCCCTACGCCATCCCGCCCGACAACCCCTACGCGGACGGCCGCGCCGCGCTGCCCGAGATCTGGGCGCAGGGCCTGCGCAACCCGTGGAAGTTCTCGTTCGACCGCGTCACCGGCCTGCTGTGGATCGCCGACGTCGGACAGAACCGCTGGGAGGAGATCGACGCCGTGGATGCTCGCCGCGGCGGCCTCGACTTCGGGTGGAACGCGCGCGAGGGCACGCACGCCTTCGGCGTGCCGCGGCCCAAGCCCGCCGGGCTCACCGACCCCGTGTTCGAGTACGGGCGCGGCGACGGCTGCTCGGTCACGGGAGGCGTCGTGTACCGCGGCAGCGCCATCCCCGCGCTGCGCGGTCTCTACCTCTACTCCGACTACTGCTCGGGCGGGCTGCGGTCGCTGCGGCTCGAGCAGGGCCGCGTCGTGGAGCACGCGCGCTGGGACGCCGGCGACCTCGGGCGCGTGAGCGGCTTCGGCGAGGACGCCGCGGGCGAGGTGTACGTGCTCGACCACGGCGGCCGCATCCTGCGGCTCGAGCCCGCGCGTCGCTAGACCGGTTGCAGCGCTCCGGCGCGGCCGGCGCGCCCGGCGCCGCTCAGTGCGCGGCCGCCACCGCCTCGTGGCCGGCGCCCTGCGGGACGGCGGCATCCACCACGCGCAGCACCAGCAGCGTGCGGTCGTCCTGCGCCTCCTCCGCGCCCAGGTGCCCCTCGACCGCGTCGAGCACGCGCTGTGCGATGGCACACGCGTCGAGGTCGCCCTCGAGCCCGGCGAGCAGCCGCGCCAGGCGCTCCTCGCCGTAGAGGTCGCCGGTGCCGTCGTCGGCCTCGCTGATGCCGTCGGTGTAGAGCACCAGGCGGTCACCGGGCTCGAGCGTGACCACCGCCTCCTGGTGCGCCACCTCCTCCAGCACGCCCAGGATGAGGCCGCCGGTCTCGAGCGTCTGCGGCGGCGCGTTCCGCCGCAGGAGCAGCGGGTAGTTGTGCCCGGCGTTGGAGTACGTGAGCCGGCGGCCGCTCGGATCCACGTGCGCGAGGAACATGGTCACGAACTGGTGCACCGCCGTGCTGCGGTAGATGAGCGCGTTGAGGCCGCGCAGCACCGCGGCCACCGAGTGCTCGCCGCGGGCGGCCAGTGCCCGCAGCCCCGCCTGCAGCATCGAGGACTTGAGCGCCGCCGGCACGCCCTTGCCCGCCACGTCGGCGATGGCCACGAAGAACGAGCCGTCCTCGCACATCACGACGTCGTAGTAGTCGCCGCCGACCTGGCGCGACGGCAGGTTGACGCCGTGCACCTCGCAGCGGGGCAGCGGCGGGATCTCGGTCTGCAGGAACGTCTGCTGGATCTTCTGGGCGAGCGACAGCTCCTCCTCGAGCCGCGCCACGCTGAGGCGGTCGCGCAGCAGCAGCGCGTTCTGGAGCGACACCCCCATCTGTGACCCGAGCGCGTTGAGCAGCACGACGTCCTCGGAGGTGTACTGTGTGCCGGTGAGCTTCTCGCCCAGCAGCACCACGCCGAGCGACTCGCCACGCCACCGCAGCGGCACCATCAGCGCCACGCCCAGATCATGCACGAGCAGTTCGCGGTCCCGGCGGCGCAGGCCGTCCACCGGATCGCTCAGGCGGAAGCTCGCGGCCTGCGGCGAGAGGCGCGGCAGGAACTGGCGGATGCCCTCGACCTGTTCGGGCGTCAGCGGCTGCCCGGCGCCGGTGCGCGCCAGCGGGCCGTCGGGGGTCAGCGCCACGATCCAGCCCGAGCGCAGCAGCAGCGCCTCGGTGAGCGTGCGGATGGAGCGGTTGGCGAGGTCCTCGAGGTCGATGGTGGTCTGCAGGTCGTGCCCCAACTGGCGCAGGACGTTGCGGTAGTCCCCCGGATCGCGCAGGAACATCTGGTCGAGCGACTCCTCGAGCCGCGAGATGACCGGCTGGAACAGCGTCAGCGCCATGATGAGCAGCACGGGCTCGACCACGCGCGCGTCGATTCCGAAGGCGCGGGACACGAAGTCGTTGGCGCGCTCCACCACCAGCAGGTAGATGCCGATCAGCACCGCGCTCGCCACCGCGTAGAGGATGCCGCGGCGGGCGATGAGCTTGACGTCGAGGAACTTGTGGCGGACGAGCGCGTAGGCGATCGAGCCGGAGCCGAGGATCAGCGCGGCGGTGGTGAGCGCCGCCTGCAGCCCGTGCTCGAGCGGCCGTCCGAACAGGGCGGGCACCGACGTGGCCGAGGCGTAGAGCGCCAGGCAGGCGACCAGCCCGACGCTGATCGCGCCCACCTGCTGCCGGATGCGCGGCACGCGGGCCCGGCGCCACGAGTCGAGCAGCAGCAGCACGGCGCCGGCCCCGAAGCCGAGATCCACGAGCGAGAACAGCGCCTCGTGCACCGACAGGAACAGCCGCACGATCACGGTGCCCAGTTCGAGCGCGCTGCGCACGAGCGCCGGTCCGGGCAGGTCGCCGGCGCTGCTCTGCGGCCACAGCGACATCACGAACACGAGGCCGAAATGGAACACGTGCGGGGCGTAGACCAGCAGCAGGAAGTTGGGGCTGCGCCAGCCGTTGGGCAGCGTGAGTCCGCGCGTGAACGCGCGCTCGTGCGGGAAGATGCTGGCGAGCAGGAACGCGGTCGGGAAGAACAGCTGCCACAGGTACGAGACGTTCTGCTCGATCCCCGGGGTGCCGGACTGCGCGGGCACGAGCAGCGACAGCGCCGAGAGCACGGCGCCCATGCCGCCGAAGAACAGCATCAGCGACACGACGCGGTTGAGCCGCTGGCGGGGGTTCTCGCGCAGGATCACGAGCCCGAGCAGGAACACGAGCCCGCCGAGCACGAGATTCACCGTCGCCAGCCACTGGTAGGTGCTCGTCATCCCCCCGCCCGTCCCGTGTGTCCAGCCCCTCGTGCGGACGGATGGCCCGCCCGGCCGGAGAGCCTCCGCCCCCCGAGTGCGTCAGTGTTCCCGCCGCCGACGCAGGGCGTCAAGGACCGCCGAGGAGCACCACGCGGCGGGTGACGTCGCCGTATCCGGTGCGGGCCCGCAGGAGATAGACACCCGGCGCGGCGCCCGTGCCGGTCGCGCGCCGCCCGTCCCAGACGAGCGCGTGCCTCCCGGCGACGAACGGGCCCCGGACGAGTTCCCGCACGCGCGCGCCGCTCGCGTCGAACACCTCGGCACGGACGTCGGAGGCGGCGGGCAGCGCCAGTTCGAACGCCACCGGCGCGCGCGCCGGATGCGCCCCGCGCAGCGAGAGCGCCAGCCGCTCCGGCAGCGGCGGCGCGGCCGCGGCGCGCACGGTGAAGGCCGCGCTCCGCCACACCGCCACCACGCCCGTGTCCGCGCGCGCCACCAGTTCGACGCGGGCGTCCGCCAGCGCGCGCGGCCAGCGCAGCGTCAGCGCCTCCGTCACCGAGCCGCCCAGCGGCTCCCACACGCCGGGTGCGGTGCGCAGCCACGCCGTGACGTTCACGGGCTCGGCGAAGGGCGGCCACGCGAGCCGGAGCGGCTCGCCCGCGACCACGTCGCCCGCGCGCGGCTCGCGCTCGCCGGCCAGGCCCCCGACCTCGAACGCGAATGTCTCGACGGCCAGCGCCACTTCGGCGGCGCGCCAGCCGGCCGCCTCGCTGCGCACGGCCACGCGGCGGCCCGCGTCGCCGGCGGCCAGCCACGGCAGCAGCCGGTCGGGTTCCGCCGTGACCCGCACGCGCCCGCCCGGCAGCGGCTCGATCCGCGCCGCATCGACCCGGCGGCCGTCCAGCCACAGTTCGCCGCCCTCGGGCCCCGGCGCGTCGAACTCGAGCGCGAGCCAGGGGGTCTCCGAGGCCGATCGCCAGCGCCGCGGCGTGGCGAGCGCGGTCATCGCCGCCGCGCCGGCCTGGAGCGAACAGGGCACGCTCCAGACGGCGGGCTCGGGCGAGTCCACGTCGAAGCGCAGCACGCCGGTCCACCGCCCGGGCGCGAGCCCATCGGCGGCGAGCGCGACGCGCAGCGTGTCGGTGCCGCCCGGCGGCAGCACGCCGGTGTGGCGCGAGGCCGTGAGCCAGTCCGGCGCCGGCCGCACCGAGATCCGCAGGCTGTCGCGCACCAGCGCCGTGCCGTGCGCGATGGTCAGCCCGACCCGCCCGTTGGCGTCCTGCATCCCGATGGTGGCGCCGGAGCGGACGCCGGCCATGACGCGATAGAGCAGGTCGATGCGGCCGTCGGGCCACAGCCACGCCTGGAAGGTGTAGCGGTCGGCGCTGCCGAAGCGGCGCACGTCCGACCACTCGACGATGAAGCGCTCGCCATCGTGATGCGCGAACACCCCGCCGGCGCCGGCCGTCGTGCGCGCGTCGAGGTCGGTCCAGAAGGGCGCGATGAGCCCGAGCGGCGCCGCGCGGTCGGGCAGCGGCAGCCCCTCGCGCAGCGGCGCCGTGCTCTCGAATGCCATCCAGCCGTTCGTGCACACGGAGATCCCGGCGAACGTGCGGCCGTAGAACGGGAACTCGAACGGCAGCGGCAGGCCGATGTGCACGGAGTCATCGGCGCCGCCGAACAGGCGCTGCCCGACATGTTCGATCTCGATCCACTCGAAGGGCGGCGCCCCGGGCTCGTCGCTGGTGCGCCAGCGCAGCCCGGAGGGGTCGGGTCCGCCGCCGGCGTCCGGGGCGGCGGCGAGCCCCTGGGCCTCGGGCAGCGGCCGCGCGCCGGCGAGCGGGGCGAGCCGCCACGCCACGCCCATGCCCCCCGGGTTCGAGAGCACGATCTCGTGCACGTCGCGCTCGGCGCCGGGGCGCATGCCGGAGGCCGCCGCGCCGCTCAGCGCCGCGCGAGAGAGCGTGAAGCGTGCGGGTTCTCGCCCCTCGCCCGCCAGCACCACATCCGTGCGCGGGGTCTGTGGGTCGTCGGACACGATGGACAGCACCCCCCGCTGCTCGCCCCGGTGCACGGGACGGAACCGCACCGGCAGCGACCGCACCTCGCCCGGTCCGAGCGTGAAGGGCGGGGACGGCGACGTGAAGCCCTCCCCCATCACGGTCACGCCGTGGA